>JAFOAB010000086.1 GCA_017382555.1 Clostridia bacterium | reverse complement strand
TGGCTGCGACTACTCAATGTCTTTCCGAAAAATTGATGTAAATGATAAAGAATTACTCACACATTTCAAATGCGAGTATGATGCGATACGCGATTTTATTCAAAACAAAAGTGTCGAATCTGAAAATGATGTTTCTTATGTGTTTGTAGATGATGAAAACAATAGAATAATGGGTTTTTGCGCCATCTGTTGTACCGGGATATCCGTTACAGATGTTGATTTTAAAGGGAATCCATATATGACAAGCCTGCCTTCAGTAGAAATAGATTACTTTGCTGTTGATGAAGAATATCGCGGAAAAAAGTTGGATAAAACATCAACTAGATATCAAACATTGAGTCAAGCGTTTTTCTTATACATTTTGGAACATATAAGAAATATCTCTATAAACTATGTAGGGGCAACTCATATATGTTTATATGCCGTACCTAAAGCTGTAAGCTTTTATAAACGTTGCGGTTTTGAAAATTTTGAAAAATATATGAATCCAGATGAAATTCCATTTTTGGATGGTTGTGTTCCAATGTTCTACATAATTGATAAATGAACCATCTCAGAAATTCGAACCATTAGTGTCCGATGGTTTTTTGTAAATAATTTGTTTCGACTTGATCCAGTGTCATATAGCGTAAAGTGCTATGTGGGCGCGTGCTGCTATAAAAAAGATGTATCTAATATGCTGTATTAAACTCTATCTTAATAATTGACGAGAATAGTTTTTGATTGTTTAGTTGCAAAATTGATCTATTACCACAAGACAAAAGGAGATGACCACGGGTCATCTCCTTTTGTCTTGATATGAATTATAAAGACGCCGAACCCCTTGCTGTTGCTAGCAACAGCAAAAATTTGCGCGCAAACGCCGTATTGAATTAGACCGCCGAATAAAGCGCGCAAATGCGGGTTCGTAAGTCCCTTCATCCGCACCAAGACAAAAGGAGATGACCACGGGTCATCTCCTTTTGTCTTGGTATGAATTATAAAGACGCCGAACCCCTTGCTGTTGCTAGCAACAGCAAAAATTTGCGCGCGACCGCCGTATTGAATTAGAACGCCGAATAAAGCGCGCAAATATGGGTTCGTAAGTCCCGTTTCAGGGGGATGACCGCAGGTCATCCCCTATTGTGTTGATCCGAACAATAAAGAGACAAAACTGCTTTCACTAATTAAATAAATATTATTTTTTATTCATTCTATACTAAATAGAGATATAACACAAAAATTCATATAACGTTCAAAAACAATTCAATAATTTTTGATATACTATGCACATAAGGATTTTAGACATAAGGAGTTAAATACTATGGCACTGACATATATCACCAACGGTAAAATAGTTCTTCCGGATTCGGTCGTGTGCGGCAAAATTCTTGCATTTGACACCGAAAGCGGCAAGATATGCGGCATTGTCGACGAACTTCCCGCAAATGCGAATGTTATTGATGCCGCAGGCAATTATGTTGCCCCCGGACTCATTGATATCCACATCCACGGCTATCTCGGCGAGGACACCTGCGACGCAAAGCCCGAGGGAATCAAGAAGATGGCTTATGGCGTAGCAAAGAATGGCGTTACCTCGTTCCTGCCCACCACTATGACGGTTTCCAAGGAAGAGATCGTTGCCGCTCTCAACGCGGTTCGTTCTCTCAAGGAAGAAAGCAAGACTTGGGGCGGTGCAGAAATACTCGGCGTTCACGCCGAAGGTCCCTTCATCAATCCTTCGAAAAAAGGCGCGCAGGCGGAAGCCAATATACTTAAGCCGGATGCCGATTTCATAATTGAAAATGCAGATATCATCACATCGGTCACTCTTGCGCCTGAAATGGACGAGGGACATGCTTGCATAAAGAAGCTTGCGGCGGAATCCGACGTGCTGGTTTCTATGGGACACACCGATGCTACGTTCGATGAAGCAATGAGTGCGGCAAAGGACGGTGTTAACCACGCAACACATCTGTTCAACGCTATGTCAGCGCTTGCACACAGAAATCCCGGCGTTGTCGGTGCGGCGCTTGCATCGGATAACGTTTCGGTCGAGGTTATCGCAGATACCTTCCATATCAATCCCGGACTCTATTCGATAGTTGCAAAGGTCAAGGGCGACAAAATGGTGCTGATAACCGACTGTACCCGCGCGGGAGGAATGCCTGACGGCGAATATGATCTTGGCGGACAACCCATATTCCTCAAGGGAATCGAGTGCCGCCTTGCCGACGGCACCATTGCCGGAAGCGTTCTGAAGCTCAACAATGCTGTAAAGAACGTTCTAGATCACACAGCACTTCCCGCAAATGAAGTCTTCAAAATGGCATCCCTCAACCCCGCAAAGGCCATCCATTGCGATAGCCGCCTCGGCTCGCTTGAGGCAGGCAAGGATGCGGATATCATTATCGCAGATGAAAATATCAATATAATCAGAACCATAAAGAAAGGTAAAACGATCTATGAAGCTTAAAGTATTAGCACCGCTCGATCCCGGCTTTATGCCGATGTCGGTTGTATACCGCGATTTTGAAGCTGCTGTAAAGGCAGAGGGCGGCGAGCCGCTCACCATCGGACTTGAAAGAAACGACGGTCTTACCTCCGTATTCACCATCGAGGTGTTTAAGGACGGCACAGGACACGATGAGGAGAACCACGAGTTCGTTGAGCGCCTTGTCAAGACCCTTCTGTGGGTAAGAGGCGGACACAAGATCATTATTGCCGGCTCCAAGCTCATCGCAGACAGAATCGCTGAGGCGTACACACCCGAGGGCGTGCGCGCATTTG
>JAFOAB010000085.1 GCA_017382555.1 Clostridia bacterium | reverse complement strand
TATAAAAGAAAGTGCACGTTTCATATTCTTACTCCTTTTTTGTTATCAAAGCCAAAATATATCCTCATCCTGAGGAACAACAACGTCCTCCTCCCCGGGTGCCTTGATATCGTAGGTGAGGTCGTTGTAGTTTACGGTAACGGTTGTACCGTCGGAATACGTGGTTCTGTACACGCCGTCCTCGATTTTTACATGGTCCTCCATAAACTCGTACTGCAGATGCTTCAGCGTCTCGAACTCATCGTAAGCCTTTTTGATTGCTTTAGCGGCCTTTTCGATATTTTCATCGTTATTGCAAAGCAGGTCGATATCGCCCATCCAGTTGCGGTCCGCACCGAAGTTGCTGTGGAAGTACATAACAGGGCGCGCGCCGTACTCAAGGTACTTGAGGTGCTGATACTCTTCCTTGATGGTATAGTTGATGGTCTGCGAGGTTGCGTTGGAAAGCACGATGCCGTGGTAAACGAGCTGCCAGAAGGGCAGGCTGTCATCAAAGAGCGGGTTCATATCGTGGGTAAGCTTGGACTGAACGCCCGTGTAGAGAATGCTGTCCACGTCTGCATTCATAAAGTCCATATATCCCTCGCACTGATAGCCGCCGAAGAGCTTCTTTGCAAGCTGTGCGCACTTGCGGAAGTACTCGCGCGCCTGCTTGCGGCTTACCGGGTGGTCGGGGTGATAGCACTTTTCGGGAATAATTGCGGTGAACTCGTCTATGTAATGCAGACCCATAAAGCCGTAGGAGCGAACCTCGGGCAGATCCTTTATTGCATAATCCTCATACGCGGTCTTTGCGCAAAGGCTCCACGGATCGCCGCCGTTAAGTCCCTTTTCCTTATAATGGTCGCGCAGATACGGAATAAGCTTTCCGTCCTCGCCCTTTTTATAGGTGAGCTTTTCCCAATCCCAGTTGTTTGCGATCTCGTAAGCACCGCAGGAAACGGTGTGGCAAACTATCTGATAGCCGAGGCGCTGTGCGCGCGCAATGAACTCTCTGAGTGCATCGTCTCCGCCATATCTTTCATCGGAGGGGTACTGCTGCGGGAAGCGTCCGTCGTGTCCGCCGGGGCCCCAACCGACAAGGCAGATCTCCGCCTTATCAACGCCGTGGCGCTGAAGCGCGTCAATTATCTTGTTAAGCGTTTCCACCGTTGCGGCAACGTACATCTCGGGCTCGTTTTCAAGCGTTTGACTGCGCACGGGGGTGGGGATAGGCTTCCAGCCCATACGAATGCGAAGCTCGAGGCAATCGGCCGCACGTCTGAGCGGCTCACGCTGCTTTACACGCTCGGTAAGCGGCACACAGCCCGCATCCTTGATACGGGACGCGCGGTAGAAGCGTGCCATATCCGCGTAGGTTGCACCCGGCATTCTGTGATATGTAATGACAACGTCCTCATCGGGCGTGTCACCGTCAAAGCGGAAATGCGTGGAGATCGAGTAGATACCGCCCTTCACCTCAACGTAGAAGCGGGCATCGAAATCCTCCTTTTCCACGTGAATGAACACCGCATTCTCATTTGCGCAAAGTCCGCAAACGGGTGTACCTGCGGGCCAAGATTTATAAAGCGTATCGGGCTTTTCATCAAAATAGCAAAGCGCGTATCCGTAATAGAAATTCGTGGGGAAGAACATATAGCCCTTATCCCCTGCCCTTGCGGTGGAAAGAGCGGAGCGGACAAGCAGAGTGTCCGCATTTTTGGAGGCAAGAAATGCGGAGGAAACGGTTACGGTAACGGCGTTACCCATATCCTTTATATCCGCTTCGACCTCAAACGTATTGCCGGCAGTATCGGTGCCGATAAATTCAAACAGATTATTCATATATATCACCTCACGGTATAATCTTTATAATACCATATTAGCAGAAACGAAGGAGGCTTAACAATGTAATTTTGCTCAAATCTATTGTGTTTTTCGGTTTTTTATGATAGCATATCGACAAGCGAGGTGATAGGATTGCAGCTCATAAAGCTAAACGAAATTGACAGGGAAAATGTTTTTTGCCGCATTTCCGGACTTATGCAGGTATGGAACAATATGCAAATCTTTAGTTTCGTTGGCTCACCGCGCAAAAACCACGGCTTTATGTACGTGCAGTGTGAAAGGGTCGAATTTACTGTAAAAAACGGCAAGACCTTAATTGCACAAGCGGGAGATCTTGTGTATATTCCGAAATACACGGAATACGAGGTCGAGTTTTGCTGCGAATCGGGAACGGTTGCCGACCTGCTTGTAAATTTCGATATTTACGATACCCACGGAAATGAATACGCGCTGTTTGACGATATCACTATTCTCTTCTCCGCTACGCCGAAAAACATATCCGACAGAATGCGTATGATAGGCGAATACAACATTAATATGCATTCCCCCTATTTTGCGGTAACGGAGGTCTTTTACGCTCTGCTTGCGCGCATCGTCTCCTTCTATTCCGCAGAAAAGCAGGAAGACCCGAAAAGAAAGGCCGTCGCCAAGGCGATAACGTATATCGACAATCACCTGAACGAAAACACCGCAATCACCGAGCTTGCAAAAATGTGCCTAGTGAGCGAGACGGCGTTCAGAAAGCTTTTTCGCGATATAACGGGGCTTTCCCCCGCAAAATACAAAATGAAGAAGAAGATTGAAAAGGCGCAAAGCATCCTTATGAATTCCCCCGAGGTATCGGTCAGTGAGGTCTCCTATATGCTCGGCTTTTGCGACGTTGCGTATTTTTACAAGGTTTTTGCCGACATCACGGGGACAACACCGAACAAATTACGATACAAATAGGGGCTGTAAAGAAACACAAGTTTCTTTACAGCCCCTAAGGGGATAGGAAAAAATGGCTGGAACGGGCAAATATCCACCCGTGAGGCGAACGAACGCCTTTAGGCGTGAGAAGCGCGTAAGCGCGGAGCGAAGCGATTGAAGAACGAACCCCGCAAGGGGTGAGAAGCGCCCTTGGGCGCCAAATTCGCTTGCGAATTTGCTGAATACTGGTGTACGTTGAGGGTGGATTTTGTCCCGTAGTAAAAAAGAGAATTTTATAGAAAAACTCATTTATTGAGTTTTTCTTACCTTAGATAAACGTTTTAAGAACATTGAAACCATTGTGTTTTCAATGTTTTTTCTCTTTTTTACGGTCCGGGCTTTTTTTACATCCCCTTTTATATTGACATGCAATACTATGCGTGGTATAGTATTGTGTGTAAGGATGTATTGGAGGTTCTTATGGACATACAGCTGAAGCGGGGAATGCTTGATATCTGCGTGCTTGCCGCGATAAAGGGCGAGGATTCCTACGGTTACAAGATAATAAAGGACGTAAGGCCGTACATAGATATCTCCGAGTCCACGCTTTACCCGATATTGCGCAGGCTTGAGACTGCGGAGCTTCTTACAGTGCGCACGGCAGAGCATAACGGCAGATTGCGCAAGTATTACCGCATAACCGATGCGGGGAAGAGGCGCATAGAAGCGTTTAAGGAGGAATGGCAGGAGCTTCTTGCCATTTACGGTTTTATCTCTAAGGAGGACGGCAATGACTAAGCTTGATTTTTTATACGAGCTGCGGGCGGCTCTTTCGACCCTGCCTCGCGAGGATATTGAGCGCTACGTTGATTATTATTCGGAGATGATAGATGACCGAGTTGATGACGGAATGAGCGAAGCGGATGCGGTCGCGGCTGTCGGCAATGTGCAAGACATCGCGGCAAGGATACTTGGCGATATACCGCCAAAGGCGGATGCCGCAGAACCCGAAAGACCAAAGGGCGAACCAAAGCGGGAAAATAAATTAAGCGGACTTGCAATATTGCTGATAATACTCGGCTTTCCCATATGGTTCCCGCTTCTTATGTCTGCCTTTGCCGTTCTCCTTTCCATCATTGTATCCTTATTTTCGGTTATCATATCCCTTTGGGCAGTTGAGGTATCGCTTTGGGGATGCGCTCTCGGCGGGCTTATTGCGGGGTGCGCTGCGGCCGTTTGCGGCAGATTGCCCGCAGGACTTGCGATATGCGGCGTTGCACTTTTTTCGGCGGGGCTTTCCGTATTTATGCTTTACGCCTGCAAGGCGTTGACCAAGTGGGCGGTGCGTATTACCGCAAAGAGCTTTTTGGCATTTTTCGGCCTTTTCAAACGCAAGGAGGGTAGAATATGAACAAGCACGTAATCGCTTCCGTAATCGGCGGAATACTTATGATCCTCGGTGTCGCGTTGCTGGGCGGTGCCGT
>JAFOAB010000084.1 GCA_017382555.1 Clostridia bacterium | reverse complement strand
GGTGCTGTAGATACCCTTACGGAGATAGAGCCCGGCGCTTGGCGCTGGACGAGAAGGACGGATGTCCCCGTATCCGAGATGAGAATGGAGATGGACACCGCATACACCTCCAATTACACCATGGTTCCCGCAGTAAACTACAACGGCAACGGCTGGGGCGACAGCGTTGAGTACACGGGCGATAATTGCAACGGCATTCCGTGGACTTACGCATACCACCGCTGTACCATTCCCGCCTGCACGTACACCGAGGGCCCCGAGTACGGTGCCGCAATGATGTGCGAGGATAACGATAAGGCAAGCTGCTCCCTTTATAAGCCCGCAGGCGAGGAGTTTACCCGCCACGCGCTTATTTGGCCCGAGCAGGAGGGTCCCAAGGTGCTTTACCGCCACGAGTGGGCAGTAAACGATTATATGGGAACTATGGAGCCCAGATGCGAGTTTAACGCGATCATCACCGTTTTCCCCATCGACCTTCCCCGTCATCAGGTTCGCACCCTGCTTGATTTTGCATGGCGCTACTACGGCCACGATATGAAGCCCGAATACAGCGCACAGAAGCTTTGGGAGCTTTCCATCGCGTTTATGAAGAGCCTCTGGACCCTTGAGAGCGACGGATTTGTTGCCTTCAACCGCGGTCTTCAGTGGTACCCCAAGGAGTGCTACTTCGGCAAGCGTAACGCTATCCGCTACGAGATTGGCTGGGTAGGTCAGAGCGCTTCCGCATCCAATGCACTGCTTGAAAACTACCTCCGTACCGGCGATAAGGACAGCCTTGATAAGGCTATCGCGTGCCTTGACGCGTGGATAAAGTTCACCCATATCGAGGGTGCGCCCCACGGCCTCCGTTACATAAAGTTTGATTCCGCGCCCTCCGTTCAGGAGAGATATATTCCCCTTGATGCGTGCAACCTCGGTCAGGGTGCATTCCAGTACTTTGAGGCGTACGATAAGGCTAAGAAGTGCGGACTTGATAAGCCCGAGTACCTTGATTTTGCATACGGCATCTGCGACTTTGCGGTAAACGCACAGCACGAGAACGGAGAGTTCGCAAAGAGCTGGAATCACGACGGTACCGTAAATCAGCAGAGCGGTACCATCGGCTGCTTCCTTATTCCTCCGCTTGTTGTAGCATACGAGAAGAGCGGCGATAAGAAGTATCTTGATGCCGCAATTCGCGCATTCGATTGCTATTATGCAGAGCTTTACGATAACGGCTTTACCACCGCAGGTGCGCTTGATACCTACTGTATCGATAAGGAGTCCGCATCTCCCCTTCTTTCCGCGGCTATCTCCCTCTACGATGCAACGAAGGACGAAAAGTACATCACCGCCGCTGAGTATGCAGGCTGGTACATTTCCACCTGGATGATGCACTACACCGCAATTTATCCCGAGGAGAGCGCACTTACCGAAATCGGCTACGATTCCATGGGCGCTACCGCGGTTTCCACCGCGCACAACGCAATCGACCAGTACGCGCTGCATGACGTTATCTCCTTTATGCGCCTTGCGGAGCTTACCGGCAACCGCCAGTGGCACGAGCGCGCGCTTGCATTCTGGTTCGGCGCAAGCCAGCTTATCTCCGACGGTACCCTCTGCATCTCCGGCAGAGTTCGTCCCGCAGGCTCGCAGGACGAGGCAGTATTCCATACCCGTTGGGGCAGACCGGGTCTTGCACCCTTCAACCCCTCCCAGTGGCTCGTTATGTGGCCCTGCGCATTCCGTATGGAGATTCTCCGTTATATCGGCGATACTGCTCCGCTTGATTCTACTATGACTATCGAGAATGCGATCAAATAACGTAAGATCACCCGTGCTCAAAAAGCACGGGTGATCTTACGTTATTGTCGGCGACTAAAAATTCTTCCGTATACTTCGTTGCGGGTCCAAAAGCAGCTCGACGTATGAAAATACGCCTTCGCTTTGCTTTTGGGTCCGCGTCTCGTCTACGAAACAATTTTCGCGTCTTGTGTAGCTTGCCGAAAAAGATTGATTTGCGTAGTAGGGGCGGATTCCATATCCGCCCGATTGCGGGAGCAAGCCCCCGCCCTACGGTGTGTATCGTTACGGTTCGTAGGTGCGACCATCGGTCGTTCGCCCTGTTAAATAATTGCGCCGCGCTAAGATCCTTCGCTCCGATGCGCTTTTCGTGTCATTCTCGAGCGAAGCGAAGAATCCGGAAAAGCGCAACTGCGCTCGAGGATGACAATAGCGCGGCTGCCAACGGCAGGGGCAACCGCGGTTGTGTGCAAAAATTAATGGAATCCCCGCCTTTGCTTTGTGCGATTTATTGACAATGATGCTTTATGGTGTTATGATATATCTGTGAAAGTATTGGTATTAGTTTGCGCTTTTGCGCGGTTTTGT
>JAFOAB010000083.1 GCA_017382555.1 Clostridia bacterium | reverse complement strand
TCTCCCTTGTAGGGCTGGTAGCCCTCAAAAAGGGTATTGAGTATTCCTTCACCCTTGGTATCGGTCATGAACTCGCTTCTGTATCCGAACAGCGCACGGGAGGGAATTAGGTATATCAGCTTCATGCGGTTGCCGCGAAGCTCCATGTCCTGCAGCTCGCCCTTGCGTGCGCCGAGCTTCTCCATAACGGAGCCGACAACCTCCTGCGGGCAGTCGATGGTTACGCGCTCAACGGGCTCGTGCTTAACGCCGTCAATTTCCTTAAAGAGAACTCTGGGAGTGCTGCAGCACATCTCGTAGCCCTCGCGGCGCATATTCTCAAGAAGAATGGAAAGGTGCATTTCACCTCTTCCCGCAACACGGAAGGAGTCGGTGGTGTCACCGTCGGAAATGCGGATGGAAACGTCCTTAAGCGTTTCTCTGTAAAGGCGGTCGCGGAGGTGACGGCTGGTAACGAACTTGCCCTCGCGTCCGGCAAGCGGGCTGTCGTTTACGGAGAAGGTCATCTCCATCGTAGGCTCACTAACCTTAACGAAGGGAAGCGGCTCAACGCAAGCAACGCTTGTAACGGTATCGCCGATGTTGATATTCTCCGCACCGGAGAAGCACACGATGTCACCCATCTTTGCCTCGGTAACGGGCACACGGCCGAGACCGTCGATCTGAGAAAGGGAAACGATCTTTGCCTTCTTGGGTGTAGTGTCGCTGTGGTAGTTGGAGATCATAACCTCCTGATTCTGCTTGATGGTACCTCTCTCGATTCTGCCGATACCGATTCTGCCGACGTACTCGTTATAGTCAACCGAGGAAACGAGAAGCTGTAATTCGCCCTCGTCATCTCCCTCGGGGGAGGGAATGTACTCAAGAATAGTATCGAAGAGAGGGCGGAGATCAGTGCCCTGCTCGAAGGGGGAAAGGGAAGCGGTACCCGCTCTGCCGGAGCAGAATATCATGGGAGAATCAAGCTGCTCATCGGTTGCGTTAAGGTCAAGAAGAAGCTCAAGAACCTCTTCCTCAACCTCCTCAAGACGGGCATCGGGCTTGTCGATTTTATTGATAACAACGATAACTCTGTGGTTAAGTGCAAGCGCGCGCTCAAGCACAAAGCGTGTCTGGGGCATGGGACCCTCTGCGGAGTCAACAAGCAGAAGAACACCGTTTACCATTTTAAGAACACGCTCAACCTCGCCGCCGAAGTCTGCGTGGCCGGGGGTGTCGATAATGTTTATCTTAACGTCCTTGTAGTGAACTGCGGTATTCTTTGCAAGAATGGTTATTCCGCGCTCTCTCTCAAGATCGTTCGAGTCCATAACTCTGTCTTCGGTAACCTGGTTCTCGCGGTAAATTCCGCCCTGCTTGAGCATCTCGTCAACAAGGGTGGTCTTGCCGTGGTCAACGTGGGCTATAATAGCAATATTTCTTAAATCGAGCCTTTTCACAATAATTACCCCTAAAAATTTATTACAACTTAATATAATAGCACGCAAAGATGCACATTGCAATAGTTTTTGCGAAATTTGACAATACATAATTTGGAAATACGAAAATTAGATAAGCATAAAACGTTTTGTAAGATGGTATTGACAAATTATCCCTAAACTGTTATAATTTTGCCGTAATGTGTTGATTTTTAAGGAAAATAAGAAAATTAGACGGAGATTTGATATGTCGATCAAATTGCTGGAGACCCCTAACGTTATATTCGAATGCGCCCGTATGATAACCGACAGAGCGGATGGAAAAAGCTTCCGCGATCTGAAGGAGGACCTGCGTGCATCCACAAGAGCGGAGGCGCAGATACTTGACGGATGCTTTGATTCCATTATTGATTTTACCGAGGCAGTTGTTGACGGGCTTACCTTCTCGGATGACGTTTTGGAGCATCTTTTCGTTACCCGTAAGGAGATCGGCGCATCGCTTGCCTCCTACATACTTCACTCCGCATTCTGCTCTCAGCGTCCTGTTTTCCCCGATGATGCGGAGAAGATAAGAATGCAGAATAAGTCTACATTCTTTGCAAATATGTACTCCCTCCTGCTTGAAAGATTCCCCGCGCTTGAAGCGGAGGTCAAGGTCGAGAGCTACGGTGAGTTTATCAACTTCATCTCCGCACTTCCCGTATCCGCAGAGCTTAAGTGGGAGCTTTGCTCCTTCTATAACGGCTTCGAGCAGATGCGTGTCGTGCTTGCCGATATACTTCTCGAGGCGGGCGGTATTTTTGTGCGCGAATACCCGAAGGTCCGCCATCACGTTGAGTGGTTTACCGCAAATTACAAGATGACGGCGGGCGCCGATCCGATGAAGCTTATCTGCGATTTCTGCCCCGAGGCAAAGGGTAAGGAAACGGATGATCTGTACGTTGTGCCCACCGTTGCTGTTGCAAATGACAGTGCGTACGTAATGGATTACGTTGGCGAGAGGATCGTTGATTTCGTTTATGCCGGTGTACTTTGCTCTCCCCTTAAAAAGATTGCGGAAAAGCCCTTTGATGAAAAGGCGATGTGTAAGTCGCTGAAGGTAATGGGCGACGCAAGCAAGCTTTCCATCCTTCGCCTTACAAGCGAAAGACCTATGTATGGCATTCAGATTGCCGAGGCGCTGGGTCTTACCACCGCAACCGTTTCCCACCATATGGCCCAGCTTGCGGAGCAGGATTTGGTTATAGTGGAAAGGGATGCAAACCGCACCTACTACCGCGCGAATATCGAAGCGCTCAGCAAAATTGCAGAAGACTTTATAAGAGTGTTCAAGCTCGACAGATAAAGAAAAGGAGAAAGCATCGCGCTTTCTCCTTTTCTTTTATTCGTGTATTGATTTTAAAGTGTGGCATTCCAGATAGTCAACGGTCAGTGCCTCATTGGCTTCAAGCGTGATCCTCGGCAGATTGTGGTCGGCAATGGAGGCAACGGCGGCGCAGTATCTGCCACCGTCCGCAAATATCTCGACAGAGCAACGGTCGGATATAATTTCAAGCTCCAATTTATCCTTGTTTAGTGAAAGCGGAAGCCTTGCGTTCTTACAGCGTATCTCGTTTGCCGCCATATCACACAGAACGGGAGTGCCGAGGAGGTTAACGGTCAGTCTCTTGCCCTCAACGTATTTTGCGCAAAGCTTTAAATGCACGGGCTTCTTTCCCGTTTTAAGCGCAAGCGCTTCGTTTAACGTGATATCTTTTGCTTTTTCGGTGTTCTCGTAAAGAAGGCCTGTTTCCTTCACGGGTAACGAGTGCAGATGGTAGGTACCGTTTTCCTTTTTAAGATGCATTTCGGTGGGGAAGCCCATCTGAGAGGTGAAGTTGCGTGCGGGGATACCTGCGATGTGCCACGCAATGCGCACAATGCGCCCGTCGGGAATGCCGCTGAAGCTTTGTGCCGCATAGCTCATCCTCAGATGCGTGAGGCGCTTTTCTTCATTTACTATCTCAATGCCCGTATCGGTGAAGCGGCAGATCTTGTAGCAGTCAAGCGCACCCATAAGCACCCACAGCCTCTCGCCCTCGCATTCAAGAGGGAATAGGTCGGGGCACTCCGCATCCGTCTCAAAGGTCACGTAATCATAATGCTTCCAATCGGTCAGATTATCGGAGGTGAACAGCTCGTAGCGGTGATATGCAAGATATATCGCCATTACGTACTTGTTTATCTCCGTGGCATAAACGACCTTCGGGTCGCGGTTCTGCATCTCTATGTGAGGTATTATCGGATTGCTTGCATATTTTGTGAAGGTGCATCCGCCATCGGTGGAATAGGCAAGGCATTGTGTGAACCGCTTGCCGGCTGAGAGCTTGTTATTGCTTCCTGCGGCGGTGTAAAAGAGCAGCATCGCATCCTTGCCGAGACCTGTGGCGTTTTCTGTGTCCGTAAATGCGGAGCCGGAATACATCGTGCCGTATTCGTCGGGGAAGAGGGCAATATCCTTCTCCTCCCAATGCACGAGATCGGTGCTTACGGCGTGCCCCCAATGCATATTCTCCCATTCCGGCGCGGCGGGATTATATTGGTAGAACATATGGTACACACCGTTTGCGTATATAAGCCCGTTTGGGTCATTGTTCCAGCCGTTTTTGACGGTGAAGTGTACCTGCGGACGAAGGCTCTCCTTATATAAATCGAGAATATCCATATCATTGACAAAATTCGGAGTGCAGTCCATGTGCGGCGAAACCGTCATACGAAGCTCCTTGCCGATAAATGCCGAAACGTCAACGTATGCACAAAAGGTAGGCTCCAAAAGATCGATCTTGCACTTAAAGTCGAAAACAAGTCGCTCACCATCATAAAGGCATACGTGCTTTAAGGAAGCGGTTCTGCTTGCGGGCAGAGTTAAATATTTAGCGCTTATAAGCATTCTGCGGTACCTCCAACGGCGTTTTTTACATTCTACCATAGTATTAATTGCGGGGCAAGGAGATTCGCTCTTGCAAAATCACGATTTTTATTGACATTTTTTGTGCAAGAGGTTAAAATTGAGTAAATCACTTTTTGGGAGCAATTATGTTACGAGCTGCAATTTTTGATCTTGACGGAACTCTTGCGGATACCATGGAGGCTCTGGGGGAGGGAATGAACCGTGCCCTTGCCCATTACGGCTGTCCACAGCGCACGCGCGAGGAGCTTCTTGAATGCATTAACTACGGAAGCAGGGAGTTTGTTCGCCGTGCTTTCCCCGCGGATTTCCCGCAGGATAAAATAGACGAGGCGCTCATATACTATAAGGCGAGATATGCCGAGGTCTGGCAAAAGACCGAGGTGCCGTATCCGGGCATTTACGAGCTGCTTGATAAGCTGAAGGCACTTGGCTTTAAGATTGGCGTTGTTACAAACAAAATGCACGAAATTACCGTGCCTCTGACGGAAAAGCTGTTCGGTGAGGGCTATTTTGACGCGGTGATAGGACAAGGCCCGTATGAGCCGAAGCCCGACCCCGCCTCCACCATGGCGGTGCTTGAGGCTTTTGGTGTGGAGCAATCGGAGGCGGCATTTATCGGTGATTCGCACATCGATATGCGTACCGCAAAGAACAGCGGACTTACCGCTATCGGCGTTGCGTGGGGCTATAGGCCCGAGTCTGTACTGTGGGACGAGGGCGCGGATGCGGTTGCGCACGACGCGGATGAGCTGTTTGAGCTTCTGACAGAAGACGGAATTTAAATATTCAAGGCTTCCCCAACGATACGTCGGTTGGGGAAGCTTCATTTTTAAGTTAGTGAATGCTAAGGGAAAGATGGAATTTCAGTTTATCTGTAATTAAGCGCATTTTAGATGCCTCCCTCGTCAGAGGGAGGAAAATGCCGGTGGTTTTCTTTTTTTGCAGTTTTGAACAAAAAATGTTGCAAATTTTGTCAAAAGTGTAAAAAAAGAAAATTGAGGTTTACAAATCGGAAATGTTGTGCTATACTTGAATAGTAATTCATATTACTATTTTTCCGAAGGAGAAAAATTATGAAAAAGATTCTTGCGTTCATTCTTTGCGCAGTGCTTGTTTGCGCTTGCGTACCCTTCGCGGTTTCTGCTGCTGAGGCAGGCACCGTAGTTTACCTTGACAGCATGGCAAGCGGCGACGGAACCGGTTCCTCCCCCGAGAATGCTGTTGCAACTCTCGAGGATGCATTCGCAGCTCTCGATCTTTCCAAGGATTGTACCATCGTTGTTTCCGGTTATTTCATGCAGATGACCAACTTCATCCCCGTTGATGCTTATGAGGGTAAGGTAACCATTACCTCCGTTTACGACGGCGTTGACTACCGCAAGACCAACGAGGCAGCTTACTCCACCAACGGTAACCGTTTCTTCATGACCGGTGAGGTTGTGTTCGAGTACGTTAACATCGAGATGATGGGTAACTTCTACCTCATCGTTGCTCAGTGTAACCCCATTACCATCGGTGAGGGCGTAGAGGTTCTCGCTCTTGGTAACACCACCGGTCTTAAGTTCGGTAACGCGCTCTCCATCCTTGGTGGTTACCAGGGCACCGGTGAAGGCGGACAGCTTATCGAAAGCGAGACCAAGGATATCAACATCACCGTTATGTCCGGTGATTACATCCTTATCGGTGCATACAACCGTCAGGCTGCTGCTTGCAACCACACCGGTAAGGCTACCATTACCATCGGTGGTACCGCTCACGTTTACAAGCTTTACACCTCTTCCGTTAATGTTAATGACGTTAGCTGCGGCGACGTTGAGATCACCGTTCGCGGTCTCGGCGCTTGTGATATCCTGTACGGTGCAGTTAATCCCAATATGGGCTGCGTAGTTAACAGCCTTACCTTTAACTGGAACTCCGGTTCTGCAGGTCCCTTCTTCACTCCC
>JAFOAB010000082.1 GCA_017382555.1 Clostridia bacterium | reverse complement strand
CAACTGCCTTCTGGAGGGTCTTAACGGGTGCTTCTGCGGTTCCCGCATTGTTATCGTCACCTGCATCAGCAACGAAAACAACGTTGTCGGCCTTTGCAATACCCTCATCAGCAGCTACGCTGATAACGAGGCAGGAAAGAGCCATGAGAACAGCAAGAATGATGGAAAAAATTCTGGTTTTCTTCATTTTGTTTCTCCTCTTAATTTTCAGCCCTTGGGCTGTTTATTTCCCTGTGCATTGTACCACATAAACCATTATTGTGTCAATACTCGTTATACGAAAATAAACATTTTACTACGTTTTGCACAAAAACGAACATCTTTTTTTGTAACATCAACAATTGGCTTATTGTTTTTTTGCGTGATTTGCGGCGCTGCCTTACGTTTTCTCCACAACGAAAAAACAGCGCGCCCGCTTTCACGGGCGCGCCATCCTAAAAACGCAAGTATTAAGAATTAGTTTTCCTTCTTCTTGAGAATTACAACTGCCGCTACTGCAATAACTGCAGCTGCTGCGAATACTACCATAACGGAAGCATCGCCGGTAGCGGGGGTATCCTCGGGCTGTGCGGGAGCCTCGGTAGTAACAACGGGAGCATCGGTAGCTACAGGAGCATCGGTAGCGGGAGCCTCAGTTGCGGGAGCCTCGGTAACTACAGGAGCCTCGGTAGCGGGAGCCTCGGTAACTACGGGAGCAGCTGCGAGCTCGCCGTAAACAACGTCGGTATCGTCAATGCAAACGTCCTTGAGAGCCTTGAAAGCTGCAGCGGACTTAGCGTCGTTTGCATCATAGTTAACGGTTACGGTACCGGTACCGCCGTTAGCAACGGAAGCGTTGAGAAGCTTAGCCTCTACAAGACCGGTAAGATCGCCACCGTAAAGGTTTACGGTAAGCTTGCCGTTGAATACGGTGTTAGTGGTCTGAACTGCAACGAACTTATTTGTAAGCTTGAAACCATCAAAAATGTTGATGGTGATATCAGCTGCGCTAGTGTGACCAGTATTGTTTCCAACGTAAGAACATCCAATAAGAGAATCCATCTCACCGCCCTTGAGATTCATAACGATCTTAGCGTTAGGGCCGTAGGAACACTTACCGGTAGGACCGTTTACATTACCGTTGCCATAATGACCGGTTGCAGAGGTAACGGGACACATAAACGTACCACCGTTGATATCGATGGTCATATTTCCATCGAAGGTAGACATAGAATCTCTGTCACCGCCGCGGACATATGCCCAAGTACCGGAGTTAACTTCAACGTTAACGTCATTGGTGAAGGTGGTGGGAGTTGCAGCCTTATCCTGCGCAACACTGTTCTGGGTGTTACAACCTATAAGAATAATGGGATAACCTTTAGCAAGAGTGGGAGACTTAAGAGAGGTTATTTCAACGCCCTCGCCAACTGTGAAACTATTATACTGCAAAGCAAAAATGGGATTGTCATTAAGGATTTCGATATTAAGGTTCTCAATGGCAGCATCGCCGTTAAAGTGAATTGCTGCACAGTTGCCATTATAGAAAACGAGTTTTGCGCCCTGAGCCTTATAATCGGTTCCGGCATAAATGCTGGTAAGAACGATGGGTGCATTGTTAGCGGGAAGAACGTGCTGTGCATTGGGAATAGCGGTCTCGCCTGCGAGAACGATAACTACCTCGGTAGCACCGGTAAAGGTGTTAGCTACTTCAATAGCCTTGTCAATGGTAGCAACTGCGGTAGCAGCGGTCTTACCATCGTTGGTGTCAGCGCCGGTAGCACCGTTAAGGTAAACAACAGCGTCGTCAGCAGCAACAGAGATTGCAGGAACGAGCATAAGTGCCATAAGGGCTACAAGAATAAGGGATATTGCTCTTTTCATTTTGTACCTCCAAAGAATTTTTGGTCTTCGCAACCAAATATTTATACAAACAATATTCTATATTATATTGCAATTTTTTACAAGTCTTTTTTACCAAAATAACAAGTTCTGTTTGTAGTTTTTCAATATTTTGTTTATTATAAACAAATTACCAAATTTAAATTATTACACTTTAACAATGCAAAACGCACCCGTTTTCACGGGTGCGTTTTCAAAAGTATAATTAATCAGTTCTCTCTCTTCTTGATTACTACAACAGCAGCAACGGAGAGTACAGCAGCAGCTGCGAATACTACCATAACGGAAGCATCACCGGTAGCGGGAGTATCCTCGGGCTGTGCGGGAGCCTCGGTAGTAACAACGGGTGCGTCGGTAGCTACGGGAGCCTCGGTAACTACAGGAGCCTCGGTAGCGGGAGCCTCGGTAACTACGGGAGCATCGGTAACAACGGGAGCATCGGTAGTAGCCTCTACCTTGATCTCGCCATAGGTGCAATCGCTGTCGCCAAGGCTAGCATCCTTGAGAGCCTTGAATGCTGCTGCGGAAGCGGCATTGTTAGGATCGTGGTTGATGGTAAGAGTTGTGCCGTTAGATGCTGCAACGTTGTTAAGATCAGCCATGGTGATACCGGAAAGGTCACCGCCGTAGATGTTCATGGTAGCCTTACCAAAGAACATGGTGTTACCGGTCTGGATAGCTGCGAACATACCCTTGATAACAGCACCGTCATATACGTTAACGGTGATATCAGCCTCGGAAAGAGTAGAGGATGTCTGCTGGCAGGAAATTGCAAAGTTATCAAGGACACCACCACTGATGTTCATAACGATCTTAGCGTTAGGACCGTAGTTACCCTTACCGCTAGGGGTGTTGATATTACCGTTGGAATTGAAGTTTGCTTCTGTAGCGGTACCGTTTCTGAAATCACCGCCGGTGATGTTAATGGTCATATTACCGTCGAAGGTAGTTCTGCAGTCGCGGTCGCCGGAACGGATATATTGCCATGTACCACCATTTACCGTAACAACAACGTCCTTTGTAACAGTAGGGTCGCCCGCTGCCTTATCCGTAGACTTGTTGTTACCAAGCAGGAGGATGGGGTAAGAGGTGGAAACATCTTCCTTACCCTCAATACCAACAACGTTACAGTTTTCGGTAACAATAAGGTTGTTGTACTGCATAGCAAAGATAGCGTTGGTGTTCATAGCCTTAAAGGTTATGTAATCAAATGTGTAATCAGCGTTGAAGAAATAAACAGAAACGGTCTTAGAAGCGGAAGTCGAAAGTGCAGCACCGTTTGTGCGGTAGTCAACTCCGTCATAATAGCTTGTAAGAACAATGGGATGTGTGCTGTCTGCAGTAATGTTGTTGGACTCTTCGCCAATTGCAGTAGGTCCTGCAACTACAATAGTAACAGCGGGAACGTCACCGTAGGTGTTTGCTACCTCGATTGCCTTGTTAAAGGTAGCTACTGCGGTGTCGGGGGTCTTACCGTCATTGGTATCTGCACCTGTAGTTCCATTAAGGAATACAACTGCATCGGTCTTCGCGGTTCCTGCTGCAGCAACGCTGATTGCGGGAACAAGCATAAGCGCCATAAGCGCTACAAGAATAAGAGAAACGATTCTTTTCATTATGTACCTCCAAAAATGTTAGAAATAATATTTCTACAGACTTATATTACAACATAGTGTATGAAAATGCAATATCTTTTAAACATTTTGACCGAAATATACAATTATTCAACGTATTTTTTACATAAAAAGCACCTTGGCAAAGATTACCAAGGTGCTTCTGTAAATGCAAGGGAGTTTTAAATTACGCCTCAGGCTCCTCCTCGGCAGGAATATCAGCCTCATCCTCGCAACAGAGATCGGCATTAACGGCATCCTCATCAAAATCGAACTCCTCGTCACCGAAGAAATCAGCACCGAAGCCGTCATCGATCTCGTTAAGATCCTGCTTGTACTGCCAAAGGAGATATGCACCTGCACATCCCTCCATGGTAGCAACTGCAAGGAAAGCCGCAGCAATGCTCTTCTTTTTAGCGCAGAGCAAAATAAACATAAACACAAAGGAGATGGCCTGAACAATAAGGGTTATACCTACGTAAAGTCTGGTCTTTTTCATTATTTTATCCTCCTTAATATTACTTATTATTATTCGCATTCATCTTGAGGTATGCATTGATAAATCCGTCAATTTCACCGTCCATAACAGCGGTGATATTTCCATCCTCATAGCCTGTACGGGTATCCTTTGCAAGCGTATAAGGCATAAATACGTAGGAACGGATCTGCGCACCCCACTCGATATTCGTCTTAACGCCCTTGATATCCTCGATCTTATCAAGCTTCTCGCGCGCCTTGATCTCCATCAGCTTGGAGCGGAGCATACGAAGCGCGGTCTCCTTATTCTGGAGCTGGCTACGCTCTGTCTGACAGCCGACAACGATACCCGTGGGCTTGTGAACTATACGGATAGCGGAGTCGGTCTTATTAACGTGCTGTCCGCCCGCACCGCTGGAGCGATGCGCTGTGATCTCGAGATCCTCGTCCTTCAGCTCGATGTTTCCGTCATCCTCAAACTCGGGCATAACCTCAACGGATGCAAACGAGGTGTGTCTGCGTCCCGAGGAATCGTAGGGGGATACGCGAACAAGACGGTGTACACCATTCTCGCTCTTAAGGTATCCGTATGCGTTCTCACCCTCAATGGTGATGGTTGCGCACTTAAGACCCGCTTCCTCGCCGTCCAGCCAGTCGATGAGCTTTACGGTATAGCCGTGCTTTTCACCCCAACGGGTATAGAGACGGTATAGCATAAGCGCCCAATCCTGCGCCTCGGTACCGCCGGCACCGGGATGGAAGGAAAGGATTGCATTGTTGCGGTCATATTCTCCGGAAAGAAGAGCCTCGATACGACGCTTCTCCTCCTCATCAACAATACCCGCAAGCTCGCTTTGAACCTCGTCAACAAAGCCTTCGTCATTTTCTTCGATAGCCATCTCCGCAAGGGTAATGGCATCCTCAAGCTTTACGCAGAGAGCCTCATAAGCCTCGATCTTATCTTTTTTACGTTTGATGGACTGAAGAACCTTACCTGAATTCTCCTGGTCGCCCCAGAAGTTATCGGCAAGCGTAAGCTTCTCAAGCTCCTCAAGCTCGGTCTTTTCAGCCTCTATTCTCAGCGCATTGCCAAGCTCTACTATTTTCTCACGGTAAGAAATAAGCTCGTGACGCGCTTCCTCAAGTGCAATTATCAAGGGTTCCTCCAATTGGCGGCATAGCCGCATAATGTTAAATTAAAGATTACTATTCAAGACATTTTACCATATTCAAGGAGCTATTGCAAGAGTATTGCAAAATTTTCCTTAGGTTTCTATGCCCGCATACTGATTTCTGTACAGCTTAGCGTACTCGCCGCCCGCAAGAAGAAGCTCCTCGTGTGTTCCGCATTCGGCAACGGCGCCATCACTTATAACAACTATCATATCGGAATCTATGATGGTGGAAAGGCGGTGCGCAATAATAATTGCGGTTCTTCCCTCCATAAGCTTATTGAGTGCATCCTGAATATGCTTCTCGGTACGGGTATCAACGCTTGATGTTGCCTCGTCAAGAATGAGTATCTTCGGATCGTTTAGCACCGCGCGTGCGATTGAAATAAGCTGGCGCTGACCCTGGCTTAGGTTACTACCGCCCTCCGCGAGGACAGTTGCATAACCATCGGGCAAACGCTCAATAAAGTCGGACGCATGCGCAACGCGCGCAGCCTCCTTCATTTCCTCCTCGCTTGCCTCGGTCTTACCCATACGGATATTTGCTTCTATCGTATCTGCAAACAGCACCGTATCCTGCAATACCATACCGATGCAACCGCGCAGATCCTTTTTGGGAATCTCACGGATATCAACTCCGTCAAGGGTGATGGAGCCGGAATCTGTTTCGTAAAATCTGGTAAGCAAATTAACGACGGTAGTTTTACCTGAGCCTGTTGCACCTACGATCGCGATCTTCTGTCCGGGTCTTACCGCAAGATCAAGTCCCTTAAGCACGGGCTTTTCGGGAACGTAGGAGAAGTGTACGTTATCGAAGCTCACGTTTCCGATAACGCTTTCCTCGGGCATTTCGGTAGTTCCCTCGTCAATCTCATCCTCCGTATCAAGCATATCGAAAATACGCTCTGCGCCCGCAAGCGCGGTAAGTATCTGCGCGTACTGATTTGCAATCTCGTTTACGGGACGAGTGAACTTTTTGGAATACTGGAGCACGGAATGTATATCACCGATGCGAAGCACACCCTTGATAGCGAACAAGCCGCCGGCAGTTGCAAGCACAAGGTACTGCAAATTGCCGATGACGTTCATAACGGGGCCCATAAGACCTCCGAGTGTGCGTGCCTTGATACCGACCTTCTTATACTCCTCGCTTGTAACGGCGAAGTCCTCGATCGCCGCTTGCTCCCTGCCGTAAGCCATAACGGTTTTATAGCCGGTTACCATTTCCTCGGTCTTTCCGTTAAGCTCACCGAGCAGCTGCTGCTGACGCTTATAGTATTTGCGCATAAACTTCGCAAGATACGAGGAAAGGAAAATTGTCAGCGGAATGGTTATCATCGCAATAAGTGTAAGCTGCCAGCTGTACTTGAGCATCATTGCAAAAGCACCGATAAGCGTAAGAAGGCTGGACATCAGCGATGCAACGGACTGCGAAATGGTATTGGAGACGTTCTCAACGTCATTGGTCATACGGCTCATTATATCGCCGTGGCTGTGTGTATCCGTATATTTGATGGGAAGCTTGGATATCTTTTTGAACAGATCGCGCCTGAGCATATGCACGGTGGTCTGCGAAAGCTTTGCGGAAATGAAGCTCTGCACGTAGCCGAAAAGCGACGAAAGCGCATATATTACCGCCATACCGCCGAGAAGGTAAAGAAGGCGTTCAAAATCAACGGTAATGTGCTTTGTTGCCTCATCGTAAACGATGGTCTTTATTGCCTCACCCTGAAGCGCAGGACCGATAAGATCGGCAACAGTAACACAAAGGGTTGCAAGCAGAACACCGATAAGCATTACCTTGCTTTTACCGATGTAACGGAAAAGTCTGCCGAGTGTACGCTTAAGCTGCTTCGGCTTTTCGCCGTTCATACGCGCGCCCATAGGTCCGCCGGGTCTGCCGTGCGGGCCTCCTCTGCCGGGTCCTCCGGGACCTCCGGGGCCGCCCGGTCCGGGAATTGCAGGTCCTCTCATAGGTCCGTTCACTGTGCGTCCCCTCCCTTCGTTTGAGAATTGTAAATGTCGCGGTATACCGCACAGCTGTCCATTAGTGCATCATGCTTGTCGCACGCGATAATGGAGCCGTTCTCAAGCACCGCAATTCTGTCCGCGTTTCTTACGCTGGCGATACGCTGTGCAATAAGAATTACCGTGGTGTCGGCAAGCGCCTCGCGAAGCGCTCTCCTAAGTCTCGCCTCGGTTTCGAGGTCAAGCGCGGACGTGCTGTCATCAAGAATAAGGATCTTCGGCTTTCTGACCATTGCACGAGCAATGGAAAGACGCTGCTTCTGTCCACCGGACAGAGATGCTCCCTTCTCCGCTATATAAGTACCGTAGCCATCGGGCATTGCGGAAACAAAATCGTCCGCCTGCGCTATTTTAGCCGCCTCGCGAACCTCATCCGCAGTTGCATCTTGCTTACCCCACAGAATGTTATTTTCCACGGTGTCGGAGAACAGCTCGGATTTCTGCATTACGTAGCCGATATTCTCGCGGAGCGCGT
>JAFOAB010000005.1 GCA_017382555.1 Clostridia bacterium | reverse complement strand
GCCGTAGGCAATATCGCGCACTTGTGCATATCGCTCGCTACAGGCGAATATAGCTGTGGCACCTGCCATACGGCAGGTGCCACAACGCGATACCTTTTTAATTTAAATTCCAAATTCGTTTTCCCTAACGTAGTCAATAAACGTTTTAAGGCTTTTTGACATCCATTTGTTCTTGTGGTAGATGAGCTGTTTCCAGATATCGATGCCCATATCGGTGACGTCAAGAAAGCACAGCTCGCCCGAAGCGATAAGAGGCTTGGTAACAAAATCCGGCAGATAGGATATCATATTGCTTTTTGCAAGCAGGGCGGTGATGATATCCGTCCTTCCTATCTCAAGCACCGGTGTAATATCGAGCGAGCGCTTCGCAAGCTCCTTATCAAACACTCGGCGATATCCCTGTCCGTATTCCGTCAAAATAAACGGCTCGTTTATGATATCCGCGATCTTCAGCCCCTCTTTGCCCGCAAATTTGGATTTTGAGCTTGTAACGAAATGCATCGGGAGCAGCTGCTCCTTTGCGATTATATAATCCTTGCGGTAGTTGTGGCTGTCCAGCGTTATTATAGCATCCGCTTCATTGTGGTCGAGCATATCAAACATTACGGAGGTGTCTGCCGTCGTGAATTTGATGGATATTGCGGGGTATTTGTTATGGAAGTCGACGTAGTGGGAATAAAGCATTTCCTCGCATACGGAATCCGGTGTTACTATATGTATATGCCCTGTAAGCTCCGATTCCGCCTCAAGGCTTTCCTTCAGCTCGTCCGTGAGTGCGCGTATTTGGTGCGCGTAGGAGACAAGCTCGTGTCCGCGCTCGGTAAGTGTTACGGTGTGGTTTATCCTTTCAAACAAAAGGCAATCAAGCTCCTCCTCCAGCTGCTTTATTTGGAAGGAGATGGTGGATTGTGAGTAGCCGAGCTGGTCTGCGGCCTTCGTGAAGCTTCCAAGCTCCGCTACGTGTATGAAGGTGATAAGATTTCTTAATTCCATTGTGACCTCGTTTATCGAAAATATCGATGGCTGTTATCAAAACCATTTGTTTGACTAATGGCAAATCCTATTATATAATCACACACATAGAAAATCAAGTCCTCAAGCAAATAATGCTTGGGCGAATCGGAGGATGAAATGACAAACGCACAACTCTACACTATTATTGCACTGTGCGTATATGCAGTGGCAATGGCGCTTATCGGATGCATAAGCTACGGTAAGTCGAAAACACTTGACGGATTTTTGATCGGCGGCAGAAACATCGGCGCGTGGATAACCGCCTTTGCGTACGGCACTACATATTTCTCCGCTGTTGTATTCGTTGGTTATGCGGGTCAGCACGGATGGAATATCGGTGTCGGCGCGATATGGATCGGTATAGGCAATGCCGTGCTCGGCTGCTTGCTTTCGTGGCGTTTATTTGCCAACCGTACCCGAAAGATGACGAAAAAGCTGAACGCAAGAACGATGCCCGATTATTTTGAAAAGCGTTACGGCTCCAAGGGCTTAAAGATACTTGCGGCGGTTATCGTGTTCGTGTTCCTCGTTCCGTACTCTGCGGCTGTATACAAGGGCCTCGGCTCTCTATTCGGTGCCGTATTCCCCGGTGTGGAAACTTGGGTGTGGATGCTTATCATCGCTTCTCTTACCGCAATTTATCTCGTTGTGGGTGGATACATTGCAACCGCTTACACAGACCTTATTCAGGGTATCGTTATGTTAGCGGGCGTTGTTTGCCTCGTTGTTGCGGTTCTTGGTCACGAGAACGTCGGCGGTCTTAGCGGCCTTATCGAGAATCTGCGTAATTTCGAATCCCTGCCCGGTGACCCGAATCCCACAACGGGCGCACAGCTGACAAACATCTTCGGCGGCTCGTCCTTCAAGTTCCTTTGCTTTAACATTATGCTTACAAGCTTCGGTACGTGGGGACTTCCGCAGATGATCGGCAAGTTCTACGCAATCAAGGACACCGCCGCAATTAAGCGCGGAACCGTTATCTCCACCATCTTCTGCATTGTTATCGGCTGTGGCGCATACCTTATCGGAAGCACCTCGAGACTTATTCTCGGCGGTCAGCTTCCTGCGGGCGGAATCGATTCCGTTATCCCCGCTATGCTTATGGAGGTGCTTGGCGGCGGCACGCTCGGCATTATCCTGCTTGCGGTAATAATGATCCTTCTGCTTTCCGCATCTATGTCCACCCTTGAGGCGGTTGT
>JAFOAB010000081.1 GCA_017382555.1 Clostridia bacterium | reverse complement strand
TCACGATAGAACTGCTCGAAGGTGCCTGCATCAAGTGCGGCGCGAATGTCGCGCATCATTTCGTTATAGAAATAGAGATTATGAATTACGCAAAGGCGCATTGCAAGCTGCTCGCGTGCCTTAAAGAGATGGCGCACGTAAGCGCGGCTGTGGTTACGACACGTCTCGCACTGGCAAAGCGGATCTATTGGACGAGGATCGTCGAAATACTTTTCGTTATTAAGATTGATCTTACCAAAATGGGTGAAAAGATTGCCGTGACGAGCATTACGCGAGGGCATAACGCAGTCAAAGAAATCAACACCGCGATAAACAGCCTCCAGAATATTAACGGGAGTACCGACACCCATAAGATATCTGGGCTTTTCCTTGGGCATATGAGGCTCAACAACCTCGATCATTTCGTACATAACAGGGGCAGGCTCGCCAACCGCAAGACCACCGATAGCGTAACCGTCAAGATCGTACTCTGCAATCTGCTTCATATGATCTGCACGAAGATCGTGATAGGTACAGCCCTGATTAATACCGAAAAGGAGCTGATTCTTATTTATTGTGTCCTCAAGAGAATTGAGTCTCTCCATCTCAGCCTTACAACGTAGCAACCAACGGGAGGTACGCGCCGCAGACATCTTGGCATAGGAATACTCTGCAGGGTTTTCCACGCACTCATCAAACGCCATTGCGATGGTGGAGCCGAGATTGGACTGTATCTGCATCGATTCCTCGGGACCCATAAATATACGTTTACCGTCCATATGGGACTGGAATCTAACACCGTCCTCTGTAATTTTACGAAGCTGTGCAAGGGAGAACACCTGGAATCCTCCGCTATCCGTAAGAATAGGACCCTCCCAGCTCATAAACTTATGAAGCCCGCCAAGCTTTTTGATAAGCTCGTCACCGGGACGAATGTGGAGATGATAAGTGTTGGAAAGCTCAACGGTGCATCCGATATTGACAAGGTCAACGGCGGAAACACCGCCCTTGATAGCGGCACTTGTACCAACGTTCATAAATACGGGAGTTTCAATATCACCGTGAACGGTGTGAAGAACTCCGCGTCTTGCATTTCCTTCTGTCTTTTTTAGTACAAACATAAATTACATCCTTTTTAAAGCAATCTACCGAATGCTCGGTCAAGATAACTGTGGCTGAGTACTGTAACAACGGGTCGCCCGTGTGGGCAAACCTTTATATCGTCGCATCTCGAAAGCTCGGAAAGAAGCCATCGAATATGCTCCTCGCTGTCTCTCACTCCACCCTTCATAGCCGCCTTACATGAGGCAGAGTACAAGGATTTGGAGAAAAGCGTATCGCGTGTAATAACGGCACTTCTGCCTTCGCCCTCCGCAATGGAGCCTACAAGCTCCTCAATCAGATCACGCGCTGAATCTACCGTAAGAAAACCCGGTATCTGATCAATCAGAACCTCACCGTTCTCAACAGTAAAATCAAAACCTGCATTTTTAACGTTCTCTTCATATTCAAGAAGGGCGGCAAGCTGATCTTGAGGTAAGCGGAGTTCTATGGGAACAAGCATAAGCTTAGGCGGCTCGCTGTCAGCCTTGAGATTACGCATCATTTCCTCATAAATAACACGCTCGTGTGCGGCG
The DNA here is from genome assembly GCA_017382555.1 of Clostridia bacterium. Classification (GTDB taxonomy): domain Bacteria; phylum Bacillota; class Clostridia; order Oscillospirales; family CAG-272; genus RUG12395. Next base: position 14,078 of record JAFOAB010000081.1, on the reverse strand, counting down.
TGCTTATCTATTATAAGAAGCTCGTCCTCCCGCTTTGCAAGGACGTATGTGTCAAATACTATTCCTATATACTCAATTGGAATAATGGGCTTTTCATCTTTAAGGGGCGCTTCCGACTTTTCCTCGGCTGAGTTGTCATAGACGAGAGAAGGCTCCTCATCTTTCTTTCCAAAATCAACCTTAACTGCTTCATCGACCTTTGGCTTGGGAGGCTCCGAATATTTCTCAAACGAAGAATAGAAGTCTGCAGAAATCGGTGATGCCAAATCCGTGAAATTGGTGGGCTTTGGAGGCGCATATTCCTCAACCGCATCAATGGGAGGTGATGGCGGAATAAAGCTGTAGCTTGGGAGTGCCGAAGTCCTTTTAACCTCTGCAAGAGCTTCCTTCACGGAGTCAAGAAGAGTTGGCGCTTTATAAGATTCCTTATCCCTACCCGCAGGTATTTTAGATTCAGTAGCCGTAAAGCGGAAAGGAGATTCCGTCTTCAACTTCATTTGCGCCTTGTTTGTATCGTTTTGCAAAGCGTATCGAACGGCATAATAAACAGCCTCGAAAATAGGCTTCTCATTTGAGAATTTAACCTCAAGCTTTGCGGGGTGAACGTTTACGTCAACTGAATTTGCAGGAATTGTTATCCAAAGCGCGCATACAGGGAACTTTCCTTCCGCCATATAAGAGCTAAAGGCCTCCTCAAGAGCAGCCTGTGCGGTTCTGCACCGAACAAATCTGCCGTTAATGAAGAAATGCTGCAGTCCCCTATTTGCTCTGTTATTAAGAGAATTTCCAACAAATCCATCAACCTTGATAGCACCGTTTTCACCGTTAACGGGAATCAGCTTATCGGCAAATTCCCTTCCGAAAACGGAATAAAGAACGTTGTATCTTATACCGTCACCTGCGGTTGAGAAGCGCTCAACTCCGTCGGAAATGAAGGTAAAAGAAACCTCGGGATGTGAAAGCGCAAGCTTTTCCGCAACTGCGTGACAGCTCATTGCTTCCGTTCTATCGCTCTTTAAAAATTTTTGACGAGCCGGTAAATTGGAGAAAATATTCTCCGCAATAACAGTGGTACCTACAGCGCATCCAACGTCTGTAACCGTGGGTACCGAGCCGGCCCTTGCCTCAAGAAGAGCACCGTCCTCGGCATCCTCTGTTCGGGATAAAATTCTAATATCGGCAACAGCAGAAATAGCGGCAAGAGCTTCTCCCCTGAAGCCAAGCGTAAGTATCGACTCAAGATCCGATGCGTTTTTTATCTTACTTGTAGCGTGTCTTAATACGGCAACGGAGATATCCTCCTTTGTCATACCGCAACCGTTATCGGTTACGCGCATCAAGGCAACACCGCCCCGTCTTATTTCAACGGTGATTTTATCGGCACCTGAGTCAACTGCATTCTCAATAAGCTCCTTAAGTGCGGAGCTTGGTCTGTCAACAACCTCGCCCGCGGCTATAAGGTTTGCAACAGATATATCAAGCTTATTGATTTTTCCCATTTTAATCCTTATTAGCTAACATTCCCTTAAGCTCCCATACAAGATTAATTGCCTCAATGGGTGTAAGGGTATTTAAATCGGTTTTTCTTAATCTATCGGCAATATCGGAGTTGATATTGTCCTCAAGCTCCGTAAAGAGGTTAAATTCCTCGTTTACGGGCTTTTCTTCCACCTTACGGGTTACTAAAGGGGTATCATTTTCTATGCTTCTCAGCACTTCCCTTGCGCGTTTTACGACCTCATTCGGTACACCCGCAAGCTTAGCTACGTCTATACCGTAGCTGTCATCGGTTGAGCCGCGTACGATCTTACGAAGGAAGGTTATGCTATCCCCGCGCTTCTTTGCCGCAATGTTGTAATTAACAACACCGCCAATCTCACCCTCCATAACGGTAAGCTCGTGATAATGGGTGGCAAAAAGCGTTCTTGCGCCAATCTTCTTTGCGGAGTAATCCGCAACGGCACGTGCAATACTCATTCCGTCATATGTGCTTGTACCTCTGCCTATCTCATCATAAATGATAAGGCTGCGAGAGGTCGCCTTGGAGAGTATCTGGCTTACCTCGGTCATCTCAAGCATAAAGGTCGATTGACCGCTTGCGAGATCGTCGGAGGCACCGACACGGGTAAAGATCATATCCGCAATACCGATTCTCGCGTCGGACGCGGGAACGTAGGAGCCCGTTTGTGCAAGTAGTGTAATTATCGCAACCTGCCTCATATAGGTGGATTTACCTGCCATATTCGGACCCGTGATAAGCATAAGCTTATTTTTCTCGGTATCAAGGCTTGTATCGTTGGGAACGAAATACGAATCCCCAACGTAACGCTCGACAACGGGATGACGGCCGTCCTTGATTTCAAGAACGGTACTGTTATCAACCTCGGGGCAAATGTAATTTAACTTTTTTGCCGTTTCGGCAAATGAAGCATAAACGTCGATCTCGGAAATAACGTCTGCAGCAGCGAAGATTCTTGAAGCGGCCGCGGAAACCTTATTTCTGATTTCGCAGAAAAGATTATACTCGAGTGCGCAAAGCTTATCGTTAGCTCCGAGTATCGTATTCTCGATCTCCTTCAGCTCCTCGGTTATGTATCTCTCACTGCCTGAAAGAGTTTGCTTACGAATATAATGTGCGGGTACAAGATCCTTTTGGGAATTTGTAACCTCAAGATAATATCCGAAAACTCTATTATAGCTTACCTTCATCGTTTTGATGCCGGTAGCTTCTCTTTCCTTTTCCTCAATTTCCTTTATCCACTCCGCGCCGTTATCGCGCACCTTGCGCAGAAAATCAACGTCGGTGTTAAATCCGTCGGCAATGAGATTTCCCTCACGCAAAGCAAGCGGAGCCTGCTCGTTTACCGATGTTGCGATAAGCTCACAAATATCGCTGAGATCGTCAAAATCAGCAGAAATAGTCTTAAAAACATCGCATCCGAGGCGAGATATTAGCTTTTTGACCTCAGCGAGAGGCTTAAGACTTTCGGCAACCGCAAGCAGATCTCTTGCGTTAGATGAGCCGTAAACAGTCTTCGCGGTAAGTCTTTCAAGGTCGAGAATGCCGGTAAGAAGATTCCTTAACTCCTCACGAACAAGGAAATCGTCATAAAGGTCCTTAACCGCGCACTGTCTGCGTCTTATATCGGGAACCGACAAAAGCGGACGAAGCAACCAACGGCGAAGAAGTCTTGCGCCCATTGCGGTCTTCGTTTTATCAACGACCTCAAGCAGAGAGCCCTTGCGCTCCTTTGCGCGCATTGTTTCGGTAATTTCGAGATTGCGGATGCAATTCGAATCAAGCTCCATATATCTTCCGCCCTGATATATATCAAGCGCGGATACGTAAAGCTTATCCGTCTTCTGCGTTGCGGAAATATAGGAAAGCATCGCGCTTACTGCAAGAGCCATTTCTGGATGTGCGAAAAGGGCAAGCTCGTTTTCCTTACCGAAGTATCTGCAAACCCTGTCTCTTGCTCCGTCAACGGCAAAATGCTCGGGTGAAAGGTCGCTAATCATAACGTCGCGAAGTCTTTCCCTCACAAACGCAGTAACGCGCGGAACCTTGTCCTTTGTGACGTTTAAAAGAATTTCACTCGGCGCGTAGGATGCAAGCTCGGAGCAGAGGCGCTCCACCTTGTCATCACCCTTAAACTGGGTTGCATAAACCTTTCCTGTAGTAATATCGGAAAAGGACGCACCGCAAGCGCTCTCCGAAAAGCAGAGAGAGCAAAGATAATTGTTCTTTTTTTCTTCAAGCACGTCGGGGTCAAGAACGGTACCTGGGGTTATAACACGAACTACTTCCCTTTTTACGAGGCCCTTTGCCTTGGCAGGGTCCTCGGTCTGCTCGCAGATCGCAACCTTATGTCCGTTCTCGATAAGTCTGCCGATATAGGTATCAGCCTTATGGAAGGGGACGCCGCACATTGGTGCGCGCTCCTTTTCTCCCCAATCTCTGCCTGTGAGGGTAAGCTGAAGCTCCGCGGAAACAAGCTTTGCATCATCAAAGAACATCTCGTAGAAATCTCCGAGACGGAACATAATTATATAATCCGGATATTCGTTTTTGATGCCAAAATACTGGTCCATCATCGCCGAAGCCATAAGCGACCCTCCTTTACCGTGCTAATTCAAATTAGTGATTGTGTCCGCAGTTAGAGTGGCAGGTAGAGCAATCGTGAGTGCACTCGGATTCAACTCTGCCGAAAATAGCCATGGTGATCTCGCTGTTTACCATATTGATAAGGTCATTCATATCGTCCTGAGCCTTGGTAAATGCAAGGTACACAGTGCTTTCGGTAATGCCCTTGTAAAGCTCGGAAGCGCGCTTCTCGATAGCGTCGATAACAGACTGATCGCGCTCTGCCTTCTTATACTCCTCGCCGAGAGCGGTCTGCTGAACGTTGTACTCAAAAATCAGCTTCTTAAGCTCTGCATCATTCTTGTAAGCCTCTGATGCTGCAAAGTAAGCCTGGGTAGTGGGATCCTGCTTAATGATTTCGCCGAGAGCGGCTGCATTTTCTTTGATAGACATTGTTTTTACCTCTTTCAAATTATATTTGTTTTCCGTGCAGGGCGTATGCCTCTGCATCGGTAATGTTAACGGTTGTAAATTCTCCGGCTTTTGCCGTGCCCTTAAAAAGCACAAGCTTATTTCCGTCCGTTCTGCCGGAAAGAACGGAGCTGTCGGTCTTACTCTCACCCTCGCAAAGAACACGCATTGTAAGACCTACGCATGCGCGGTTCCTCTCCTCACCGACCTCAGCTTGAAGCTTGAGAAGGCGGTCGAAGCGCTCGTTTTGCACCTCGCGGGGAATCTGATTTTCCATTTCAGCTGCAGGTGTTCCCTTACGAGGTGAGTAAATAAAGGAATAAAGCATATCAAATCCGACAGTACGGATGATATCGAGAGTATCGGCAAAATCCTCCTCCGTCTCACCGGGAAAGCCAACAATAATGTCGCTTGTTATCGCAATATCGGGCATCGCGGCACGAAGTGCGTTTATGTGACCGAGATACCTTTCGCGGTCGTAACGGCGGTTCATTGCCTTAAGTATCCTATCAGATCCGGATTGCAGGGGTAAATGGAAATGCTTTGCAACGCGCTTATTTTCCGCCATAACGCGGATAAGCTCAGGTGTTACGTCCTTCGGGTGGCTTGTCATAAATCGTAAAACGAAGTCCCCCTCGATTGCCGCAAGCTCGGAAAGCAGCTCGGCAAAGGAGCATCCGCCGTGATAGGAGTTTACGTTTTGACCAAGCAGGGTTATATCCTTATATCCGTCACGAACAAGACCCTTAACCTCGCGGACTATTTCCTCACGGTTACGGCTTCTCTCCCTGCCTCTGACGTAAGGAACAATGCAGTAGGAGCAAAAGTTGTTACAGCCGTACATTATGCTTACCCAAGCCTTTGAGCCGTTAGCACGAACGGGAGGAACGTCAGGTGGGTTCTCGGTATTTTCAAGACAAGTGAAATCGCGCTTGTGTTTGATAGCTCCGACAATAGCCTTTGGAAGAAGTCCATCGGAAGCAGGAGGAAGCGAGAAATCCACATAAGGATAACTGTTTTTAAGCTGATCGGCTCTGTGCTTTTCCGCAGACATACATCCGCATACACCGATTATAAGATTATTGTTTGCGACCTTCAGATGCTTATACTGACCGATTACGGAAAGCGCCTTAATTTCAGCTTGCTCACGAATGGCACAGGTGTTAACAAGTATGCAATCCGCTTCAATTTCATTGTCGCAAAGCTCATAACCGAGAAGCACAAGGGTACCGCGAAGTCTTTCGCTATCCGCCTCGTTTTGCTGACAACCAAAGGTGCGAACAAAAGCACGCGGACGATGCCCCTCACGAGCAAAAAAGGCATCTGTATATTCCTTTACCTCGGCACAATATTCATCAAAGCCGAACTTGATATCAGACATAAGAAAAAACCTTTCAAAATGCGTTTAACCTCAAAAGAGCATACCGCCCCAATTTGAGATTTAACTATATGATTATAACAGAATTAACGACATAATTCAATAGTTTAATTGAAAAAAGAAGGTTGATCTATCTCAATATCAACCTTCTTTCCATTTTTTGAGCGGTATCAGATCACAGAAGATATTTCTCTTTTCAGCCTTTCAAGAATTCTCTTCTCAAGCCTTGATATGTAAGATTGGGATATGCCGAGAGCATCCGCAACGTCCTTTTGAGTTTTTCCTTCGTAGCCATTAAGCCCGAAGCGCATATTTATAATCAGCTGCTCCTTCTCACTAAGCCTACCAACTGCATCAAGCAGTACGCGCTTCTCCTCCTCACATTCAAGATCCCGCATTACCTCGTCCTCATCGGTTCCCAAAATATCTGAAACAAGAAGCTCGTTTCCGTCCCAATCAACGCTTAGCGGCTCATCAAGTGAGCATTCGGCCCGCTGATTAGTTGTTCTGCGCAGATACATAAGAATCTCGTTTTCAATACAGCGAGCTGCATACGTCGCAAGCTTAATATTTTTATCAATCTTAAATGTATTAATTGCTTTTATTAATCCGATGGTGCCGATAGAAATGAGATCCTCTATGCAAACACCCGTTGACTCGAATCTTTTAGCAATATACACTACAAGGCGCAAATTATGTTCAATAAGCTTTGATCTCATTTCGTTATCCGTTTCCGCAAGCTCAAGCGCCTCCACCTCCTCCTCCGCGGTAAGCGGCGGGGGTAACGAGTCGATACCGTTTACGTAATGAACGTCACGTTCACGGACTAAAATCAAATTGAGTAATTTTACTATTTCTGTTTTAATGGTCTCAAATACATTCATAGAAACACCTCCTAAAATATCAAATTTAAGGAACTTGGCAGAAGACATTCGATTTCACCGAGGTTAAAATTTGATGCCACTGCAAAATATACGCATACTTTTTTCCTTTTTCTTTTTTTCTCAACAAAAACATTTTCAAACTTCGCGCAAAAGCATTTTTTGCTCCCGGCAACAGTATTCAATACAATAAGCCTAAAGCCGCGATTAAATGCTGTTGAGGCATCCTCCTCACCCATAAGCAAGGATATTTCCTCATCACTTAAAATACGTTTTGCCGCCTTTATACTTAAAAGCGCAACACCTGCACCGCTGATAGGCTCCATAAGCGAGTTTCCCGTATCCACCATAGAAGCGAATCGGACTGTTTTACCCTTACATTGAACCTCGGTAATAAGTTGGACTTCATTGCACTTGAAGTTAATAACGCGAGCAAAAATCAACGAAGCCGTTACAGTCAAAAACAACGGGTAATACATAAATCTTTCTGTATTTACATCCCCACCGGACACAAGTGAGACTATCGCACTGTAAATCCCCCCAAACAATGCATTTACACAAAACAAAAGCATTGATCCATATAGAAGAGCAGCAACGCTTATAGGTCTGAATGAAACATAATACATACCTACACAAATCAAAACTGATAGAATAGCCGACCAAGCGCTGTCCGAAATAAACAAAGAAATGCATGCATACAGCCCGCCGACGGATGCGGCAATACATATTGGAATTGTTTTTCGTTCCTTGCCCGCAATCGCACCGCAAAGAAAGATACATATAAGATCAATTGAGAAATTCAGTATAAAGTACACGTCCGCATAAACAACTGTTTTCATTTCTCCTCCAAATATAAGCATAGAAGAATTATACATTAAGTGCACTTAAAATATTGTCGAAATGAGAATTGAAAACAAAAAAAGAACGCATTTGCCAATAGGCAAATGCGTTGCTGATTAAAAGGTGCTTATCATATTTTTAAGAAGCATTGAGGTTCGGTTAACAGACCTCGGTGAAATGCGAGGCATACCGAGAGCCTCGGTGGTTTGATTAAGAGCTGTCATAAACAGCTCGGGACCGAGGAAGTTCTCGGAATCAACGGAAAGGATGGCACGAATGCCGAAATTCGTTGCTTCAACCTTACCCACACAGGGCTTAATGTCCTTTTCCTTCTCACCGCTTTTCGTCTTCTTAAGAACTACGGCATCGGGACGAGCGTTAAAATGCTCAACAACCGTACCGATAGCGGGTAGAACGTCATCAGAGAAGGTGAAATCATAGGAAGCGTAGCATATGTCGGTAAACTTACGCTCCGCAAGCTCAACTGAGAAAATTTCTATTCCCGTGGGGCAAACGGACTTGAGTCTCTGGAGAATATAAGCGGGATCACGCTCTGATTCAAGCCTGAATTCAAGCAGCTCACAATCACTGGAAGCACCGAGCGGAAGCGGTACGGCAAAGACCATTTTCGGATGAGGATTAAAGCCCTCGGAGAAAACGATGCTTATTCCCGCACGCATAAAGATGCGCTGAAAGGTACGAACCATATCGAGATGTGAAATCCAAACAGCAGTACCGAACTTCTTGAAGCGAAGATAATATTTAAAGGTTACTTTTGGCTGCGACATAAGCACTCTCCCATCTTATCAGCTCCGCAACCGCCGCATCCATCCTTACAGCTGTGAGATGCATCACCTGCGTAGGCCTTATGGCGTTCCTTGAGAAGATATTTTTTGGAAACACCGCAATCAATAAAATCCCAAGGTAAGATCTCATCCTCAGGTATCTCGCGGCAAGCATAGAAATCGGGATCTATTCCGCAAGTAGCAAAGCATTCCATCCACTTATTATAATCGAAATACTCGTCCCAAGCATCGAACCTTATTCCCTGCTTATGCGCCTCGTAAATTACGTCGGAAAGCCTTCTGTTACCACGCGCCATTACGGCCTCAAGATAAGAAACCTCGGCAGAATGATAATTATATCTTACCTTTCTGGAGTGGATAGAATCTCGAAGAAGCATCTGTCTTCTCTCAAGCTCAGGGCGTCTTACCTGCGCTTCCCACTGGAATGGGGTAAATGGCTTGGGAACAAAGCAAGCAACAGAAACCGTTACAGTAGGCTGGCGGCGGCGATTGTGATTGGGATTTGCGTAAAAGGCATCTATAACCTTATGCGCAAGATCGGCAATACCAACCGTATCCTCGTCCGTCTCTGTAGGAAGACCGTTCATAAAATAAAGCTTAACAGTGGTCTTTTGCGCATCAAAGGCGATACGCACTGCGTTAAGAAGATCCTCTTCGGTTAGGCACTTGTTTATAACGTCTCGCAGACGCTGAGTGCCTGCCTCGGGAGCAAAGGTGAGACCGGATGAGCGTACAGCACCGCTTTTTTCCATCAATTCACGCGTAAAGGAATCCGCGCGCAAGGAAGGAAGCGAAAGACTTACGTTCTTCTCATTGGTCCATTCGAGCAGCTTATCGCAAAGCTCATCGACCTTAGTGTAATCGGAAACGGAAAGACAGGAGAGGGACACCTCGCTATATCCGGTATTCTCAAATGTCTTTTGCGCAGCCTCGGAAATACAGTCTACGCTTCTTTCACGTATAGGTCTTGTTACGTGACCTGCCTGGCAGAAGCGACAACCGCGGATGCATCCACGGCTTATCTCTGCGGTTATTCTATCCTGTACCGTATCAATAAAAGGCATATACGGCTTTGTAGGGATAAACTTAGGATCGTTAAAATCAGAGATAACTCTCTTTTTAACTATCGCGGGAACGTCATCGAATATAGGCGTAAAGCTTGCAATTGTGCCGTCCTCTTTATATTCTACGTTATAAAGCGAGGGCACGTAGAAGCCACCAAGCGAAGCGGCACGACGGAGAAAAGCTTCTCTCGTATAAGAGCCGTTATCCTTCATTTCCACCATAAGAGCGGAAAGTTCGGGTAGTGCCTCCTCGCCTTCACCTATGGAGAAAATATCGAAAAATTCCGCAACAGGCTCCGCATTATAGGAGCAGGGACCGCCACCGATAATAATCGGGCAGTCATCACCTCTGTCTCTTGCATAAATCGGAATTCCCGCAAGATCAAGCATATTGAGCACGTTAGAGTAGCAAAGCTCGTACTGCAGGGTGAAGGCTACAATATCAAAATCCTTTATAGGATCGCGGCTTTCAAGCGCAAAAAGCGGAATGTTGTTCTTGCGCATCTCTGCCTCCATATCGGTCCACGGAGCAAAAACACGCTCACACCATACGTCATCACTTGCGTTAAGGCAGTGATAAAGTATCTGCATTGCGAGATTAGACATACCAATCTCATAAGAATCGGGGAAACAAAAGGCAAAACGCAGTTTAACTGCGTTTTTATCCTTTATACAAATATTATACTCGCCTCCCGAATAGCGACCCGGCTTAGACACGAGAGGAAGAATGTTATCTATCTGTACCATTATTATCCTTTAATTATAGAAAAAGTTTGGAAACAACAAGGGTGGGAATCATCCAGAACAGCTGATAAATTATAAGAAGTCCGGAGAATACGTTTACATTAACGGAAATAAGCGCAAACAAGACAAGAAGAGCAAGGCCAAGTGTAAGGGAAAGCGCCTTAACAATGGTATTAGTACGGTAAACGTGTACCACTCTGTCACAAAGCATCGCAGTGTGGATAAGCTCACTTGGCGTACCGGTACCGACAACAGCACTATCGGTCTCCTCGGTAGGAACAGATCGATCCTCAAGAGGATTACGGTAAACAATTCGGAGAGATGTCTTGTTAAGATTGAGCTTCGCCTGAAGGAGACGCTTGTCGATGTTAGGATCGGAGGTGCGGATGGATACGCAAATACCGGAACGGTTAAGATCACGAAGGAGTACCTCGAAATCCACGTCCAAGGTATACTGAATGTAGAACTTTGCGGAAAGCTCATCGCCGTAAGCGACGTACATTATGCTTACGTCACCCGTCTTAAGATATTCACGGTCATCAACGTCGGAATAAGGAATAATTCCGTATGCATGGAGAAAATCAGCCTTACCGATAAGCAGGCGCTGACCCTCATATTCAGCCTCAATTCCGCTCTCGCAGCTCTTTACGATGGTTACGGGAACATCCTTATTAAGCTCAGAGGTTGCGCTTTCAAGCACGTCGCTAAGGGGACCGCCAATTTGACGGAATGCTGTGGTGGTCATACGAAGCACGTCAACAATTGCGATATTACCGTAGACCTTAAGATTGCGAAGCTTTACACAATAGGAGGGGTATGCATCTCTATCTTCAAAAGCAACAACGGAGGAATCCGCAATATCATAGGGGGCATTCTCGCCGATAATAGCAGCCTTCATGCTGTCTGCATAGCTTGCGGCTCTCGCATAGGTGATAGTACCCGCCGCAAATACAGAAACGGGAACGAGGAATACGGAAGCGCAATTAAAAGTATAAAGTGCAATACCAACGCTCTTGGAAACCGCATAAGAAATTACGAAAGCAATAATAGCACCAACAAGCGCTGCGGGAGCAATGATCTTATCAACGATTGTAGCCCTGTCGGAGGTTTGATTGCGGAAAAAGCCGGATACAAACTTAGTCTTACCGAAGGAAAGAACCTTGGCAGAGGACGCCTCGTCCTTCGAAATCTTATCAAAGAACGCGTTTCTTTCACTAACGTCATCAGGGCTCTCGGTAAGTACGCAGGATCTGATTCCCTTTTGGCTTATCAATGCAAATGCCTTAGATTCCGCAAAAAGACGAAGCGCAGAAATGCCGATGCTCATAAATATCGCAAAAATTATAGCGGCACCTGCAAGCTTTACCTCATATTTTGCAACGCGGGTAAAACAAAGTGCAATACTGCAAAGAACGTTAATAACAACGGCAACAGCAAGCACGGAGCCAACTGTGGCAGTGCGCTTAAGAAGCGCTTTGATGCCAAGAACAAGCTCGTCCCAAGCAAGAACAGCAGCAAAAAGAACAAGCTGAAGGTCGACCATTATATGCACAATGGGGAATGAAGTCTGATCCATCCAGCCGCTGTACTCTGCGCCGAGTGCGGGAAGATTTTCAAAAAGGAAAGCAAAGATAAAGAGAACTGCCGCAGCAACGAGCTTAACGAAGGTAAGCTTCTTTTCGGATTTATGATGCTGCTCAACCTCCTCGTTCTGAGCTCTGGAGGTGTATTCATACTCCTCCTCGTCCTCGGAAAGATCGTCAAGAACATCAGAGCCTTCGGTGAGTCGCTGATACTCATCAGCGGCATCAGCACCGTAAATCTTTTCAACCTCGGCAACGGGAATGCCGAGTGCAATAAGCATATTAAAATCGGGGAGTGCCTTATTCTCATCACTATCGGAGACATTGGAGGCATCATCGTCAAAGGTGTAGTCGATCTCGTTATCTATCTCCTCAACCTCAGCTACTGCATTTTCCGTCGCAATAGCGGGTTCTTCTTCCGCGATGGATTCGGCAACAGGTTCGATAATCTCAGGTTCAGCGGGAATTTGATCGAAAGAATCTGCAAGCTGCTCGTCTGCCACCTCATCTGCGATCTGCTCATAGGCGATCGGCTCATCGGCAACGGGAAGCTCGTCAACAACAGCATTTTCTTCAGCATCGTCATCAACGACAATCTCTGTAACTGTATCAATATCGGCAAACTCGTTAAGCGCGAGATCATCGGGGTCATCGGAGACGTCATTATTTTTGCTTGCAGCTATACCGCTTGCAGTCAAAAAGCTGAGAAAATCGAGTTCATCGGACTCAGAGGGCTTTTCCTCGGGAAGCTCGATTTCCTTTGCGCTGTCCTTGTCGGAGTCAGAATTTCCGAAAAGATCGGAGATGGAAAATTCCACAGTAGAGGATGCGGCAGGAGAAGCGTCCTCATCAATAACGGAAGAAGAATCTTCAATCACAGCAGCAAAATCATCCTCTGCTTCAGCATCTTCGGTTACGATCTCAAAGGATTCATCGCTTTCATCGGAATCCTGCTCAGCAACCACCTCGACCTCGTCTTGAACAAGCTCCTCAATTACAGCGGCAGCCTCTTCATCGACCTCTAATGCATCTTCATCAACGAGAATTTCGTCATTATCAATTACATCATCGATAACAGAGACGTCTTCCTTGATATCGTTATCATCATTTTTTACAGTATCTTGCTCTGTGTTAATGTTAAGCTGAGATTTGAGCCTTCTGATAAGCTCCTCCGGAGAGAACTGTGAGGGAGTGCCGTTTTCGTTCTTATCCATCTTATATCTCCTTAAATTATTTATTTCTTGATGCCTCAGCCGCGTAAAGAATAACAGCGGCAGCGGCCGATACGTTAAGCGAATTTATTTTGCCATGTAAGGGCAAGCTGATTATCTTATCGCAATTTTCCCTTACAAGACGTGAAATACCGTGTCCCTCGGAGCCGAGCACAAATGCAGCAGGACCGGAGAGGTCAACTGAGGCATAATGCTCACCGTCGGCATCAGCACCGTATATCCAAAGACCGGCGTCCTTAAGCTCCTCGATTGCTCTTGTCAAATTAGTAACCTTTGCAATCGGTATGTATTCAACAGCACCCGCACTTGCTTTACAAGCAGAGGGCGAAAGCGGAGCGCAATGATGCTTGGGAAGAATCACACCGTTCGCGCCGGCGCATTCTGCGGATCTCAAAATAGCACCTAGATTTTGCGGATCCTCGATACCGTCAAGTATAAGGTAAAACGGCACTTCATTTTTTGCAGAAGTATCGGCAATCAGCTCCTTAATGGAAAGAAACTGCATAGGTGCAAGAAAAGCAACAACACCCTGATGGCGACCACCATCGGAATATGCGTCAAGCTTGCGAATATCAGCCTCGGAAACGGCAATACCGCGTTCCCTTGCCTTTGCCACGATAAGTGAAATACTTCCGTCATACTCACCGCGCTTAACGATTATTCTGTCAACGGGCTTACCGTTTTCAAGAAGCTCTCGCACAGGATTACGGCCGTATACAACTCTCGCTTCAGAATTATCATTTTCAATTTCAAAAGAAGGTTTTTTTCTATTAAAATCAGACATTGACATACCAATCCCAATATAATTTTACACATAATATATAATATCATATTAATTTCGGTTTGTACATAGCAAATCGAAAAAAATAATAAAAAAACGAAAAAAGAAAACACACGGAAACCGTGTGTTTTCAGATCTGCAAAAATTACTTATGCGTTCTCGCCCTTCTTAGCGGCATAGCACTCGCTGCAGAAAACAGGGCGATCGTTAGAAG
>JAFOAB010000080.1 GCA_017382555.1 Clostridia bacterium | reverse complement strand
GTTATTTTTCTCAGCGCTTCCGCTTCCCTTTTCAGCGTGTCGATGCTTCCGTCCGGCATAAATTCAAGAAGCAACGCCCTTGCACCGCCAAGCTCGGCAAGATATCTCTTCCACGTTTCGACGGCATCAGCAAGCGGATATTTTTCCTTACCCGACCAATTGAAAACGTGCACGTTTTCCACGTATTCGCGGAGCATATGCGCGGACCTTATATTTTCCTCAAGCGTTTTATACTGATTCGGCTGCCAATACATACGGAAGTGTGTGGAATTGACCTCGCGCATCAATTCAAGCGCGGACTGAGGCTCGTTGGTATACGTTCCGCCGTGGCATTCAAGACCCACGGTCGCTCCGAATTTTTTTGCCATCGCCGCAACGGCATTGCATTCCTCAAAAAGGGCATTCCGCTCCGATTCGGAGTAGTCCTGCGAATTTTTGTTGCCGCACCACACGCGCAGAACGCTTGTGCCGATAACGTTTGCCGCGCCGATGTATGCCTCAAGCTCCGATACGGGTGTCTCCCCAATGCGGAAATAGGTACCGTAGGACGAGCAGCTTATGCCCATTGCCGACTGAGCGGACGCAATACGGGCAAGCGTCTGCAGGTCCTCCTTTTTTGCGTGCACGTCGCTTCCCCACTCTATAACGGAAAGCCCCGAAGCACGCACCGCGTTCAGTATCTCACCGGGGTTATTTTTTCTGAAGGATACGGAGCATAGACCGAGTGTGTACATACTTCCTCCTGATTACTGCTCTTTTATGCTGTTTTTCAATTTTTTATACACTGTAAAGCGCATTGTAAGATAGCTTGCGGTGCCGCCTATCACGTTTGATATCGGCTCTGCCATAAACACACCCGCAACACCAAATCCGAGATGCGGCAAAAGAAGCGTGAGCGGCACAACGATAACCGCCTTGCGAAGGAGCGAGAAGAATATCGCGTGCCTTGCATCGCCAAGCGCCTGAAAGGTAGATTGCCCCGCGAACTGGAATGCCATAAAAAAGAATCCGAAGAAATATATCTTCAGCATCTCAATACCGGGCAGGAGCATTTCCGCCTTATCAGAAAAAATGCCGAAGAAGAATGCGGGGAACGCAATTATCAGCATCCACGCAACAAGCGAATAAGCAAAGCCGACGAAGGTATTAAAATCTATACCGGCGATAACACGGCGGTATTTTTTTGCCCCGTAATTAAAGCTGATAACGGGCTGTGCGCCGCTTACCATACCGCTTACGGGCAGCATAAATATATCGCGCACGGAGGTCGTTACCGTCATAATTCCGACGTACATATCGCCGCCGAATGCGTAAAGCGTGGAGTTACAAGCAGCCTGAACGAGGAAGTTCGTGCCCTGCATTATGAAGTTTACGGTACCGAGCTTCACGATTCCCTTGGTTATATCCGCGCCTATGCGAACGTTCTCCCACCTTATCGGGATGATCGCATTCTTGCCGAAAAGGAAGGAAAGCACCCAGCAAGCGGAAAACATCTGGCTTATTACAGTTGCAAGCGCCGCACCCGCAACACCCATATCGAAAACGAAGATGAAAACGGGATCGAGCGCAATATTGACAGCCGCTCCGATAATTACGGAAAGCATACCGATGCGAGGTCTTCCCTGCGCGTTTATGTAGCCGTTAAGCCCCGTCGTCAGCATCGAAAATGCCGTACCCGCCAGATAGATGCGCAGATACTCACCCGCGTACACAAAGCTTTCCTCACTTGCGCCAAAGGCGAAAAGGAGCGGCTTATGGAACAAATATCCAAGCGTAGTCAGAATGACGGCGCTGACACCGAGCAGGCAAAAGGAATTGCCGAGAATCTTTGACGCCTTTTCCGTATCGCCCGCACCGCGCGCCATAGAAAAGAGCGGCACGCCGCCGTTGCCGAAAAGCGCTGTAAATGCCATTATAAGAGTTATTACGGGGAACGCAAGTCCCACCCCCGTCAGCGCAAGTCCGTCCGCATCCTCCAGATGACCGAGATATATGCGGTCGACCACGTTGTAAAGCAGGTGTACAAGCTGTGCGACCGTCAGCGGTATTGCCTGATCGACAATACGGCGCCATACCGGTCCGTTACCGAAATCATTTGTTTTTGCCGTTATTTGTGGCATATTATCACTTCCGTTACCAAACAAAGGGTATCAATCTGTATTTTACCTTTTCCTTATATTCCTCGTAGCCCTCAAGCTCTGCCGTGAGGAGCTTTTCCTCATTTACCGCGCGAACACACATAAGCGCGGGGTAAAGCAGAAACACAATCAGCCCCCAAAGCGAGCCGAGGATAAGCGGGATCATCATAAACATCAAAATGGTTGCAGAGTACATCGGATGCCTTACGATGCCGTAAAGCCCCGTGGAAACCACCCTCTGCCCCTCCTCAACCTTAACGGTGCGGGAGAGATATGCGTTCTCACGCATTACCTCGGCATAAAGAGCATAGGAGACGATAAAAAGCACCGAGGCAACAACGGTAAGCCAAGCGGGCACGTGTGACCAGCCGAAGCGAAAATCAAGCGCGGAGATAACAAAGCCCGCAATAAAGCCGATGCCGGAAAGCGCAACCACGCCCTTTTGCGCCGTTTGCTTTTCCTTAACGTCAAGGCGCTTTTCAAGCAGTGCGGGAGCCTTAATGTACAGCACAGCCCCCATTATAAGCACGGGCACAAACAAAAGCGCACAAAAAAGCCATCCGCCCGGATATTCAAGTGTTCCCGCCGGCAAGAAGACAAGCAAGGAAACAAGCAAAAATCCGCATAAAAATTTTATAATACCGTTTAATAGAAGTCTCATTTCGATCCTCCGCTTATTTTTGCCTTGCAAGCGCAAGCGTCTGCTTCAAAGCATCATCCTTGCTTACACCCGCAAGGCGGAGCTTGTGCGAATACTCGAGCAGCTGCGAAAATTTCTCGTCTGCCTTTATTCCGCTTTCTATCAGATCCTTGCCCGTAACGCAGGGACGCGACATATATTCGCGATACGTTTCAAGGCGCTCCGTAAGAAACTCCGTATGCTCGTCCCCGACGCCCGCGCCGCGCTGTCCGCGTATATCTGCGGTGGCAAGAAGGAGGAGCGCCATCGGATCCGGCACCGAATCAAACATTGCATTGGTCTTTTTAACAGACGAATTGAATGCCGCAAGCGTATTCGGGCGCATATGATGCTCGACGAGCGAAAGCACGTAGCGCATCAGCCTTTTTTCCGCACTTATGCGCGAAATAAGAGCGCGCGCAACGGGTATTCCCTTCTCCTCGTGCCCGTAGGAATGCACCCTTTCGCCCTCTTTCTCGGTGCACAGAGGCTTTCCTATATCATGCACAAGCGCCGCAAGCATAAACCCAAACGGGTCCTCCACGCCATCGCGCAGCTCAGCCGCCGCATCAAGCACAAGCATGGTATGTGTCCACGCATCACCCTCCGCGTGATAAAGCGGATCCTGCACAAGACCGATAAGCGGAGAAAGCTCGCTAAACCACGGCGAGAGCATATTAAGCTCACGCAAAAGCTCAAAAAATACCGAGGGGCGCCTTGCGGTAAGCAATGCCTTTTTCAGCTCGCCCT
>JAFOAB010000079.1 GCA_017382555.1 Clostridia bacterium | reverse complement strand
TGCGACAGGCACGACCTTGACGTACGCAAGTACGTCTGCGCCCGTACCTATCTTCCTTTCTCGCCTACGAAACAATTTTCTACGGCAGCCTTGCCTTGAAAATTCTGGAAAAACTCCGTATACATCGGTGCTCCCTCGCAAGCGGCCGACGTACGCTAAGTACGACTTCGCCTTGCTTGCATCGTTGCACCTCGTCTACGAAATTTTTTCTTCGACAGCAAGCTTCCGTATGCATCGAAAGTGTGCGACAGGCACGACCTTGACGTACGCAAGTACGTCTGCGCCCGTGCCTATCTTTCTTTCTCGCCTACGAAAGAATTTTCTACGGCAGGGTTTTTTGTCGATATATTATAGGGGTGGATTCCATATTCGCCCGCCGAGATCCTTCGCTCCGATGCGCTTTTCGTGTCATTCTCGAGCGAAGCGAAGAATCTCGAAAAGCGCACCGCCGCTCAAGGATGACACGGCAGGCGGTAGCGGCGATTCGTGAATCGCCCTTGCGTGTAGATGCAAAAAGGGGCAGTAAAGAAACTTGTGTTTCTTTACTGCCCCTTTAAAAAATCGTTAAATATTTTTCAAATATTTTTCGTTGCCTTCGCTGTGTGCTTTTTAAGGCACACGGCGGTGCGGGCGGGGAGGTAGATGCGGATGCTCTCGCCCTCGGCTTCGGCTGTGGAGCGGTACGTTGCCTCCTTGCTTATGCGGTCAAAGCCGCCGAAGCGCGCCTCGTCCGTTGTAAGTACAGCCGTATATTTGCCCCTTGCGGGTACGGGCAGGCGGTAATTTTCGTAGCTGCTTGTGGGGCTGAAGTTGAACGCAAGCACGTATCCGCCGCGCTCATACACGATTACCTGCGCCTGTGCGTCGATAAATAGGCAATTCGGGCGCTTTTTTAACATATCCGCCTCGCGCACAAGGCTTATCATCGCCTTATCGAATGCGTAAAGGTCTCCGTAGCGCAGATCGTCGCGCTCCGCAAGTCCCCATTGGCGGCGGCAGTAGAAATAGCTCCAGCCGTTGCCCTCACGCGGGAAGTCTATCCATTCGGGGTGGCCGAACTCGTTGCCCATAAAGTTGAGATACCCATCGCCGCCGGCAGTTGCGGTGATAAAGCGTATCATCTTGTGAAGCGCCATACCTCTGTCGATAACGGCATCCTCTATCAGCTTGGACATCGAGGTGTACATATTTGCATCGCAAAGGCGGAACATTATCGTTTTGTCGCCTACAAGCGCCTGATCGTGGCTTTCCGCATATCCTATGCTCTTTTCACCCGCGCGACAGCCCGTCAGCTCGCACCAGATGCGCCACATATCCCAGCTTTCGTCGGGATATTCCTTGATGAGCTTTATCCACATATCGGGCTGACCCATCGCAAGACGGAAGTCAAAGCCGATGCCGCCGTCCTTTATGGGCAGGCACATTCCCGGCATACCCGACATATCCTCGGCAATCGTGATCGCCTTGGGATTCACCTCGCGTATCAGCGCGTTTGCAAGCTGAAGATAGGTAACGGATTCCGTATCCGTATTCATGGAAAAATACTTGGAATAGTCGGAAAAGGAAACGCCAAGCCCGTGATCGTGGTAAAGCATGGAGGTAACACCGTCAAAGCGGAAGCCGTCGAAGTGATATTCCTCCAGCCAGAATTTAAGATTGGAGAGTAAGAAGTGAAGCACCTCGTTTTTGCCGTAATCGAAAAGCTTGGTGCTCCATGCGGGGTGGTCGCCCCTTGCGCCCTCGTGGAAGAATTGGTACACCGTTCCGTCAAACTCGTTTATGCCCTCGGCGGTGTTCTTTACCGCGTGGCTGTGCACAAGGTCAAGCAGCACGGCAATGCCCATTCCGTGGGCGGTGTCGATAAGCTCCTTCAGCTCTGCGGGCGTTCCGTAGCGCGAGCAAGCGGCAAAGAAGGAGGATACCTGATAACCGAAGGAGCCATAGTAGGGATGCTCCATTATCGCCATTATCTGCAGGGTGTTGTAGCCGTTTTCCTTTATACGCGGCAAAATATTATCTATAAACTCGCGGTAGGTGCCCACACCCTCCTTATCCTGCGCCATACCGATATGGCATTCGTAGATAAAGGGGCGCTTTTCGGGCGTAAAGTCCGTGTTTTTCCATTCATAATCGGGCTCGTCCACTATAACAGCCGACCAAACGTACGTGCTTGGGTCCTGCTCCACGCGGCGCGCGTAAAGCGGTATCCTTTCAAGCAGGTCGCCGTTATGGCGCACGATGGTCTTCACGTGGCATCCGCTCCAAAGAGCGTCTTTTCCCGGCAGGAAGATTTCAAAGGCGCCGTTGCCGATTGGGGTAAGCTTCAAATCAAGCCATCTCCAGCCCACCATATCGCCCGTAAGGTACACTTCGTCCGCGGCGGGTGCCCATTCGCGGTAATACCAGCCGTCCTCGGTTTTATGGAAGCCGAAAAATTCGTGCCCGTTGGCAAAATCCTTTAATTTGCCCCTCTTACCCACAAGCTCCGTTCTTTTTTGCGCATAGTTCGCCATACGCAGCTCTATATCCGCCTTGTAGGGAAGCAGGGATGGATCGTGTTCAAAAATCTTATAAGCCATAGCGTACTCCTTTTGGGATCTGCCGTTCGTTATATACAGTTTATCACACCCTAAACAAAAAAACAATATAACAAGCAAAAGCAATTGTATTTATTGACAAAATGTATTGAATATATGTATACTAATAAAAACCTCGGAGGTAATTATGGAAAAGTACGTTGTACCGATAAGCGCAAACGGCAAGCCGTATTCGGACGGCAAGGAACGCAGGCTTATATATTTCAAGGTTCGTTACAATAGATACCGCGACCTCTGCACCTCGCTTGAAAACGCGGTGACGGATAGGGAGGAATGGGCGGAGGCAAACGCCGTTCTCTGCTTGCCCGAAAGCTATGGCAAAACGGGCGAAAAAACGCCCCTCATCATTGCCTGCCACGGTGCGGGAAGCACCGTAAATGAGGAAAAGAACAACGCGGGCGGCATTGCGGGCGTGCTTGATTGCATTGACCACGGCTATGCCGCACTTGATATCGACGGCATCGAGCCGCACGGCGTTACGATGGGCTGTCCCGAGCACGTAAGCGCGATGTACAAGGCGTACAGATACGCAATCAAAAACTTCGATCTGGAGGAAAGAGTTCTTCTTTACGGCGGCTCCATGGGTGGTCAGACCTCCATCAATTTTGCGTGCACTTACCCCTCCATATGCCTTGCGATAGGTGAGTATTTCCCGCGTATGAATATAGAAAGCTTCACCACGGCGGACGGCCACTTCTGCCTCGGCACGTGGGACAAGACCACACCCAACGCACAGGGAATAAGTACGAGGGATCGCGTTTTGAAGTACTTCCGTATGGAAAACGGCGAGTTTAACCGCGAAAACATCACGGGCTTTGAGCCCTATAGCAACCGCAGCTTTACAAACGAGAAGGGTGAAAAGGTCGTCATTCCTCCTTGCCCCATCAAGATCTGGCACGGAACTGCGGACACTGTCGTTGACCCCGTTGTGTCCAAGAAGTACATAAAGGCGGTGCGCCGCGGCGGATGCTACGGTGAATTGCGCCTTATCGAGGGCGTCGGCCACGCGATAAATCCCACGATGCAGACAGAGCTGAGAATGTGGTTTGACCGTTTTATTTGATTTAATGACTAAACCCGCCGCGTGTCATCCTCAAGTAAATGCGCCCACGGGATTCTTCGCTTCGCTCAAGAATGACACGCGGGCGCATTGAAGCGAAGGATCTCGCGGTGGGTTTAAATGATAACACGCCTCCCCGATTATTACGGCGGTGTAAATATTATAAAATCTATTGACAAATTCGCAAAAATATGCCATACTAAATTAAACCGTTGATGCGGAGATAACGTCGGTGATGACCTCACAGAGAGCTTGCGTGGCTGGGATGCAGGCAGGAAACAAGCCGTCAAATGGACCGCGGAGGGTGCAGTCAAAGGGGAGACGCAAAAGCCCCGAGTATTCTGCAACGTAGGGCACGCGTTAGTGGCCGAGGGTATGATTGTACCCGTAAGTGCACGGAATACCGTGAATCAAGGTGGCACCGCGGATAGTATTATTCGTCCTTGGCAGTGAACGCACAGCGGCGTTCAGCCGAGGATTTTTTATTTAAAATATTCGGGAGTAGTTAAACTTCGATTTCATTAAGCTTAGTCAACCGCAGATCCTTCGCTTCGAGCCTTGTGTCATCCTCGAGGGAGCGTAGCGACCGAAGGATCTCAAGGCTCTCCGCTCAAGGATGACGGCGGTTGAGCGCTTCGCTAGATAATGAATTGGAGTAAGCTTCTACCCTAACACAAGGAGAAAGAAAATGATCTACAACGGAATCGATTTTGATACTTATCTCAAAAATTACCCTAATGCCGAGGGCTATTACGGTCCCTACGGCGGCGCGTATATCTCCGAGGAGCTTAAAAAGGCTATGGCGGAGATAAACGAGGCATACTTCACAATCTGCAAGTCCTCCAAGTTCATTGCAGAGCTTCGTCGCATTCGCAAGGATTTTCAGGGCAGACCCACGCCTATCTCTCACCTCGAGCGCCTTTCCGCTTCGCTTGGCAACGTACAGCTCTACGTTAAGCGCGAGGATCTTAACCACACCGGCGCACACAAATTAAACCACTGTATGGGTGAGGCTCTTCTTGCAAAGTACATGGGCAAGAAGAAGGTAATTGCGGAAACGGGCGCAGGTCAGCACGGTGTTGCCCTTGCTACCGCGGCGGCATACTTCGGACTTGAGTGCGATATTTATATGGGTAGCGTTGATATCAAGAAGCAGGCTCCAAACGTTGCACGTATGAAGATACTCGGCGCAAACGTTGTGGAGGTAACCCACGGTCTGCAGACTCTCAAGGAGGCGGTTGATGCCGCATTCGCCGCTTATGCGCGCGAGTATAAGGATGCCATCTACTGCATCGGCTCCGTTGTCGGCCCTCATCCGTTCCCGATGATGGTGCGCGATTTCCAGAGCGTTGTGGGTATTGAGGCGCGTTCTCAGTTCCTTGAAATGACGGGCGAGCTTCCCGATGCTGTCGTTGCCTGCGTTGGCGGCGGCTCCAACTCCATGGGTATGTTTGCGGGCTTCTTAAACGATCCCGTTGATATTTACGGCGTTGAGCCTCTCGGCAGAGGCACCAAGCTCGGCGACCACGCCGCAAGCCTCCAATACGGCACCGAGGGAGTTATGCACGGCTTCAACAGCCTTATGCTCAAGGACGAGAACGGCGATCCCGCTCCCGTTTACTCCGTTGCAAGCGGTCTTGATTACCCCTCCTCCGGCCCCGAGCACGCATTCCTCCACGATCTCGGCAGAGTTAAGTACGACGTTGTAAACGATGAGGAAACGATAGACGCGTTCTTCACCCTCTCTCGCCTCGAGGGTATCATCCCCGCAATCGAAAGCAGCCACGCAGTTGCCTACGGTATGAAGCTTGCAAAGACCATGGGCAAGGGGTCCGTGCTTATTTGCCTCTCGGGACGCGGAGACAAGGATATGGATTATATCCTCGAAAATTACCCCATCAAGTAATTCCCGCAAAAATCGCTTTATACTTCTGATACTGCAACAGGGTCGACTTCGGCGTATGAAAATACGCCATCAGCCGACCCTGTTTTGTATCCTCGTCTAAAGCGATTTTTCCAGGGAATTACGTCTGAGAGGTGAGAATAATTAAAAACTTGCCGCAAAAATGCTTTATACTTCTGATACTGCAACAGGGTCGACTTCGGCGTATGAAAATACGCCATCAGCCGACCCTATTTTGTATCCTCGTCTAAAGCGATTTTTCCAGGGAATTACGTCGGAGAGATGAGGGGGGATTTTTTTATTTATAATTGCGTTTATTTAACGTCACAAACGGTAAGCGTGCCGTCACAAACGGTAAAGCTTACCTCGTGCTGTCCGTAGGTAAAGCCGTATACTCTCTCCGCATCGTCCGCATATCCGGGGCGCGGGTCTTGGGAGAGAAGCTCTGCAAGGGGCTTGCGCAGTCTCTCCTCTATTTTTGCCTCAAGCTCTGCGGGGATAACCACCTCAAGCGAGTGGTGCATCGCATCGGTGGAAAAGCCGCCCGTTGCATCGGCCTTGCAGTCTGCGTGCGGGAGATAGGGCTTTATATCGTATATCGGCGTGCCGTCCATAATGTCGATGCCCGAAACGGTGATAACGGGTCCCTCGTCCGTCATCTCCCATCCCTCCAGCTTCACGCAGGAAAGACCGATGGGATTGGGGCGAAACGGCGAGCGCGTGGCGAACACGCCCATCCTTTTGTTACCGCCGAGTCTCGGTGGGCGTACGGTTGGCGACCAAGTGGGACGAACGGCCTCGGAAAACTGCCAAATAAGCCAAAGGTGGGAAAAGCCCTCAATTCCGCGCAATGCCTCGGGCACGCGGTATTCCGGCTCAAAAACTATTTTTCCCTTCAGCCCCTCCACAAGCCCGCTCTGCCTCGGCAGACCGAACTTTTCGGGGAAGTCGGTGTGTATGTGTGCAATGATTTTCATAGCTAATCTTCCTTATTTAACTATAAAGCGCAATTCGCCCGTAAAGTCGATAATCGTTTCCAATGGATTTTCGACGTACGTAAGGTCGCTTACCTCAAGCGTCATCGGGTGCGCGGTGATGGGGAAGTCCTTTGCGTTTATGACAATATCGTAGATGAGCGTATTTTCCTCGGTGTCGGTTTCGTATATTCCGTAGTTATAGCCGCCATCGAGGTCTGCAAAGGGGAAGTGCGGTGTAACGCGCTTCAGCTGAACCTCCGATGCGTCAATTCCCTCGGGTATGTGAACGGCAAAGAATATGCGTACGGTATTCGCCGTCTTTTCTGCGGATATCAGCTCTATATCAAGCGTCTCAAAATTGCCCTGCGCGAGCCTCGTGTCCTTTTCAAGCTCTATATGTGCAACGCTTGGGTCAAAGTACAGCCCGAGCGCAACGGCGGTGGCGGTGAATATCACGGCTATGCAAATAAAGGAGATAAGCGTGTAGCGAACAATGCTTTTCATAATATACCTCCGATCAATATCGTAATCATATTATATCGCAAAATGCGCAAAAAATCAATTTATGCGATGAAAAAGGACAAAAGTTTACAATTTATTCGTTTTTTGCCGACATAATAGCGGCGCGAAAATGAACAAAATGTAAAAAATGCGCCAAACGGAGCTTATTTAGCCGTTTCGTTTGCCGATGTGCTTGCATTTGCGTTTTTGCTGTGGTAAAATATCATATTATAAATTGGGTAGTGTGCCTTTTTTACGGAGGTGATCGTGTTGGGCAAGTATCCCCTTTTAAATCAAATAAACTCGCCTGCCGATCTGAAGCGGATGGACGTGTCCCTTATGCCCCGTCTTGCGGAGGAGATCCGTGCATTCCTTGTGGAAAAGGTTACCGAAACGGGCGGTCATCTCGCTTCCAATCTCGGCGTTGTGGAGCTTTCCATTGCGCTTCACCGCGTATTTGACACGCCGAAGGATCATATAATATTTGACGTGGGTCACCAAAGCTACGTGCATAAGCTGCTTACGGGCAGGCGCGACGAGTTTGACACTCTCCGTCAGCCGGGAGGTCTTTCCGGCTTTACCCGCCGCTCGGAAAGCGAGCACGATGCATTCGGTGCGGGCCATAGCTCCACTGCCATCTCCGCCGCTGTCGGCTTTGCGGAGGGCGATAAGATATCGGGTAGCGATGCCTTCAGCGTTGCCGTAGTCGGTGACGGAGCATTTACGGGCGGTATGGTGCATGAGGCGCTCAATAACTGCAGTGCCGATCTCAAGCTTGTCGTTATTCTTAACGAAAACGAGATGAGCATCTCCAAAAACACGGGTGCGTTTGCAAATCACATTGCAAAAATACGCTCCTCGCCGAGCTATTTGCACACTAAAAGCCGTACGGGTAACGTTGTTTCCCACATTCCGCTTGTGGGTGATGCACTCTACGTCGCAATGCGCGATACGAAAAAGCTCGTTAAAAATATGATATTCTCCTCGAATTATTTTGAGGAAATGGGGCTCTTCTATCTCGGCCCCGCAAACGGCAACGATTATTTTGCCGTGGAGCGTCTTCTCCTTGCCGCTAAGGAAAAGGGGGAGAGCGTTATCCTGCATCTCAAGACCGTCAAGGGCAAGGGCTATGCACCCGCAGAGCAAAATCCGAGTGCGTACCACGGCATTGCCCCCGCGGGCACACCCTCCGTGCGTAACTTTTCCGCAGAGATGGGCGATTGCCTCCTGCGTGCGGCTAAAAAGGATAAGCGCATCTGCGCAATTACCGCGGCGATGGGCGATTCCACCGGTCTTGCACCCTTCCAGCGTGCATTCCCCGAAAGATTCTTTGACGTCGGAATAGCGGAGCAGCATGCCGCAACCTTTGCCGCAGGCCTTGCCGCAGAGGGTAAAAAGCCCGTGTTTGCGGTATATTCCTCGTTTTTACAGCGTGCCTACGACAGCCTCATTCACGATATCGGTCTTCAGGGGCTCGGTGTGGTGCTTTGCGTGGACCGCGCGGGTCTTTCCGCCGCGGACGGTGCAACGCATCACGGAATTCTGGACGTTGCCTTCCTTTCGCAGATAAAGGGAATGAAGATATATGCGCCCATAACCTTTGCATCTCTTGACTGTTCGCTTACTGCCGCCCTTGCGGATAACTGCCCCTGTGCGGTACGCTATCCCAACAGTGGTGAGATAACGGGGGCTGAGTGGTATCCCACCAATCATCCGTTCATAAGCACAAGCTTTGAGGCGGAGGATGCACCGCAGGCGGTTATATTTACTTACGGTAAGGTAGTAAACGAGGCACTGAAGGCGGTACGTCAGCTAAAGGAGCAAAATATAAGCGTCGGCATCGTACTGCTTGAGCAGATTGCCCCCGCATACGATATTGCGCTTGCCGCCGCAGAGCTGATACCCGAGGGATGCGGATGTGTGCTGTATCTTGAGGAGGGTATTCGCGCAGGCGGTGCGGGTATGCTTACGCTTGACGCAATGCTTCGCTATGCACCCGATAGGCTGAAGGATAAGAAGACCTCCATCCTTGCAATCGACGATTGCTACGTGCATTCAAGGAAAAACGAAACCATATACGAGACTGCGGGCATTTCCGCAGGACACGTGTCGGAGGAGATAACAAGGCTTCTGCAAGCTTGATGTAACGGGGAACTTTGGTTTTCATTTAGTATTTCGCCTGAGATCCTTCGCTGTGCGCCCTGCTGTCATCCTTGAGGAAGCAAAGCGACCGAAGGATCTGCAGGGCACACGCTCGAGGATGACACAGGCGAAGGCGTATTAAATCAGTGCCGTTTTAAACGGCGTTAAGGAGAAGCATGCTCGGTAAAAGAAAGAAAAATAAAATAACCGTAGAACCCGGGCGCGGTGCTTTTATCGACTCGCTTTATTGCGTTACGCCCGAGGAGCTCGGTGCAATTAAAAGGAATAAGGTAAAAAAGCGCCTTATAAACGGCGCATCGGATATTTTGCTTCTTGGTTGTGTGGTTGTGTTTATCGCGTGCGCTATTACGCTTATCAGCGGTGCGATGGACGCAAAAATTGCGGAGGATATATATAATAACGCCTCCGAGGGACTTTTTGAAGCTGAGGACGGCTCCTTCTACGGAGTTGCGCCTATGTATAAGCAGCCCGCCTCGCCCACGCTTTACGGCGTTTCCGAGCTTTTGCGCCTCGGTATTTCGGGTGAGGTAAGCAACGTAACCGTAACCTCCGGCAATAACCTGCAAATAGAGCGTATAAAGAGCCGCCTGAAGGATATGAAGGCGCAAAACCCCGATATCTACGGCTATATACGCATAGAGGATACGAACATCAGCTATCCCTTCGTGCTTGGCGAGGATAACGAGTTTTACCTTGTGCACGATGCCGTACAGCGCGGATATCTCGACAGCGGTGCGATATTTGCCGATTACCGATGCAGTAAGCGCGGTGTGGAGTATAACAGAAACACGGTGCTCTACGGACATAATATGACACGCGGCACAATGTTTGCCGAGCTTGTCAATTATAATGACGAGCAGTTCTTCCGTACCCACGATATATACGTGTATACGGAAACGGGACTGTACGTGTACCGCCCGTTCTCGTTCTTCAGAACGAATGAAAGGCATCAGTACTTCCGCGTTATTTTCCTAAGTGACGATGATTACCTCGGATTTTTAACCGAGATGCAAAGCCTCTCGATGTTCGAGACGGATATAACCCTAACAGCCGCAGACAGGATACTCACCCTTTCGACGTGCACGAACGTAACGTCATCGGGAAGGTATTGCTTGCAGGCGAAGCTGATTAGAGTTGAGAAATAAAAGCCTTCCCCTTGAGGGGAAGGTGGCGCGGAACGCGACGGATGAGGTGCGTTTCGTTTGATCACGTTGTTCAACACCTCATCCACCGCAAGCGGTCCCCCTTCCCCTCGAGGGGAAGGCTCGCGGTATTGATTCGGAGAATATATGAAACATCTTGGACTGATATGTCCCGTATGCGGGGCGGCGCTTGTTGAAAACGGGAATGCGCTTTGCTGTACGGGCTCTGTAAAAAAGCATAATTTTGATATTTCCCGTGCGGGACACGTGAATTTTGCGGGTGGCTCGTACGATCCGAACAGCGGGGACCCTGCGGATATGGTTCGTGCGCGCATTGCGTTTCTGGAAAAGGATCATTACGCGCCGCTTGCCGACCGCGTTGCGGCACTTGTTGCGGAAATGGGCGGTATTTGCGTGGATGCGGGCTGTGGAAGCGGTTATTATACCGAAAAAATGTCCGCAGGCGCGGATATTACCTACGGCTTCGATCTTTCCAAGACCGCGGTGGAATACGCCGCCAAAAAGGCAAAAAGAGAGCAGAAAAGCTGTTATTACGGCGTTTGCTCCGTCTACACGCTTCCCGTTGCGGACGGTGCGGCATCCTCCGTTACCTCCGTGTTTGCGCCCGTGGCGGAGGAGGAGTTTACCCGCGTTTTAAAGAAAGGTGGCAGGCTGATAATCGCCGCCGCCGCGCCCGATCATCTTTCGGATATGAAGGCGATGCTCTACGATACGGTTACGGAAAACGGAGAGCGCGGTGACCTGCCGAGGAATATGGAGCTTATTTCGCGCGAAAGGCTTACCTACAAGCCTACCGTGGAAAAGGGCGATATTGCCGCGCTGTACGCGATGACACCGTACAGCAGACGCACGTCAAGGGAGTCAGCCGAAAGGCTTCTCTCGCTTGATAAACTTGATATTACATTCTCGTTTGATGTTTTTGTATATGCGAAAAAGGAGCAGGTATGAGGATTTCGGTTTGCATTCCCATGTATAATGAGGCGAAGATCATAGAAAAAAGCGCAGCGGAGCTTTCAGCATATTGCGAGAAGACGTTTGAAGATTACGAGATACTTTTTATTAACGACGGAAGCAAGGATAACTGTGCGGAGCTTGTTCGCGCAATGAATCTCCCGAACGTCAAGGTAACGGGCTACGAAATTAACCGCGGCAAGGGCTGTGCGGTTCGTACCGGTATACTTGAGGCAACGGGCGATATCCGCATCTTTACGGATGCAGACCTCGCTTACGGCACCGCCGTTATCGGCGAGTGCGTGGAGCTTTATAAAAAGGAAAGCGATTCCGACCTTATAATCGGCAGCCGCAAGCTTGCGGGCGACGGCTACGAGGGATATACCTTTATCCGCAAGCTTGCAAGCAAGGTATACCTTATGCTTCTGCAGATACTTGGCGGCTTCAAGCTTTCCGATTCGCAGGTCGGCTTTAAGTGCTTTAC
>JAFOAB010000078.1 GCA_017382555.1 Clostridia bacterium | reverse complement strand
TCCAAAGACAGCAGGTTACGGTAAAAGCGACAAGCTTTCCTGCCGAGGAGGAATTTAATAATCTATTTATGACTATTAGTATCCTTTTTCGGCGAGCACTGTTTAACTGCTCAATCGGAACAGGATTTATTTTTTTGCCGCAGAGGATACGGGCGGCACAGGTTAATTTCGGAGGTGAAACAAAATGCCAAGCAAAGTAATTCTTGAAAAGAAGCAGGGCATGGTTGAGGAGCTCGCAGGCAAGCTGCAGAACGCAGTTTCCGGTGTACTCGTTAACTACCAGGGAATCACCGTTGAGGACGATACGAAGATGCGTAAGGCACTTCGTGAGGCAGGCGTAGAGTACACCGTTATCAAGAACTCTATCACCGGCAGAGCTTGCGAGCAGGTAGGCTACGGCGATATGAAGCAGTATCTTGAGGGTATGACCGCACTC
The DNA here is from genome assembly GCA_017382555.1 of Clostridia bacterium. Lineage (GTDB taxonomy): Bacteria > Bacillota > Clostridia > Oscillospirales > CAG-272 > RUG12395. The sequence continues at coordinate 3,966 of JAFOAB010000078.1, read as the reverse complement.
GCAATCAGCGCAAACGATCCCATTGCACCCGCAAAAATACTCAAGGAATACGCAGACAAGGTTGAGAGCTTCGAGATAAAGGCAGGCTTCATTGACGGCGGTGTCGTTGATGCAGCAACCGTACTTGAGCTCGCAAACATTCCCGGAAGAGAAGTTCTTATCGGACGCCTTCTTGGAAGCATCCAGTCTCCCCTTTACGGTCTCGCATTTGGTCTCCAGGCGATCATCGACAAAGAGGGCGGCGTAGCAGAGGACGAAGCTCCTGCTGCAGAAACTGCAGAAGCGTAAGCGCAAGCTAAAAACAAAACAAAGATAATTCTAATTACAAACAGAATTCAGGAGGAACACAACAATGGCAAGCGAAAAGATCACAGCAATTATTGACGAAATAAAGGCACTCACTATACTCGAGCTTAACGATCTCGTTAAGGCAATCGAGGAGGAGTTCGGCGTATCTGCAGCTCCCGTAGCAGTAGCAGGCGCAGCAGTAGCAGGCGCAGCAGCACCCGCAGCTGAGGAGAAGACCGAGTTCGACGTAATCCTTAAGGAAGCTGGAGCTAAGAAGCTCGACGTTATTAAGGTTGCTCGTGAGATCACCGGTCTCGGCCTTAAGGATGCTAAGGACCTCGTTGAGTCCGCTCCCAAGGCTATCAAGGAAGGCGTTTCCAAGGAAACCGCTGACGAGATCAAGTCCAAGCTCGAGGCTGCTGGTGCAGTTGTTGAGATCAAGTAATTTGATCAAAAGTCAAAAAGAAATCAAGGAGCCGATTTTCGGCTCCTTTTTCTTTGTTTTTTTCTGTAAAGCATTGACAACAAGCCCAAGCGGTGGTAAAATACTTTTAACTTCATATTATATAAATGCAACGAAGTGGAATAGTACGCATTTGGGGCTTTGCAGAGAGGTGTCGGACGGTGCAAGACACTAAGCGAGAATGCCGAACGTCGCCATGGAGCAGCTGTCGGAAATCGAAAGAGAGTAGAGGCAGACGGGAACTCCCGTAACAGAGTTGATGTGTGTCAGCACTTGAGGTGCGCCTTAGGGTGAAAAAGAGTGGTACCGCGGAAGATGTTAACGCTTTCGTCTCTTTGTTTTTCAAAGAGAGAAGCGTTTTTTTGTTGGCACAGAAAGGATTTTAAATGAAAAAAGAAGCTAAAATTATGACAGGCTCGCAAATAGTTATCGAAACACTTATCGAGCAGGGTGTTACCGACGTTTTCGGTTATCCGGGCGGACAGGTTCTTAACCTTTACGATGAGCTTTACAAGGCAAGCGACCGCATTAACCACATCCTTACCGCGCACGAGCAGGGTGCTAGCCACGCAGCTGACGGATATGCACGTGCCACGGGCAAGGTTGGCGTTGTTATTGCCACCTCCGGCCCCGGTGCTACCAATCTTGTAACGGGTATCGCAACCGCAATGCTCGATTCCATCCCTATGGTCGCCATCACGGGTAACGTGCCCACCTCCCTTATCGGACGCGACAGCTTCCAGGAGATAAACATAACGGGCGTTACAATGCCGATAACCAAGCATAACTACTTCGTTACCGACGTAAACGAGCTTGCAGACACAATAAGAGAGGCGTTCCGTATCGCTATATCCGGCAGACCGGGTCCCGTGCTTGTGGATATACCCAAGGACGTACAGCTTGCGGAATGCGAGTTTGAGCTTGCCGCTCCCGTGGAGCCGTTTGCCGAAAATGAGGCTGACGATGCGGATATCGAGCGCGCCGTAGAGCTTATCAATCAGGCAAAGCGCCCCTATATTTACATAGGCGGAGGCGCCGCAGGTCAGGGTATGGCAATGGGCATTATGGCTCTTGCCGAAAAGCTTGATGCTTATATCGGTTGCTCGTTTATGGGACTTTCCGCAATTCCCTCCGACCATCCACGTCTTCTCGGAATGCAGGGAATGCACGGACATTTTGCCTCCTCCATGGCAAACAAGGAGGCTGACCTTATCATCGGCATCGGCGTACGCTTCAGCGACCGCGCAACGGGAAATACGGCAAAGTACGCAAAGCGCGCAAAAATAATTCAGCTTGACACCGACCTTGCGGAAATAAACAAGAACGTAAAGGTTGACGTTGGACTTATCGGCAACCTCGTTTCCTCCTTCAACCGCATTTACAATCGCGTAGAAAAGCTTGAAAATCCCGAGTGGGTCAAGATGGTTGAGGGTTTCAAGAAGCACGAGGCGGAGATTGCCGCAGAGGCAGAGCGCCGCGCCAAAGCAAAGATGCCTCCCAAAAAGATATTCGACATCATAAACGAAATAAAGGACGCAAGCACGGTAATTGCCACCGACGTCGGTCAGCACCAGATGTGGACTGCGCAGTATGCAAGGTTCGAGCGTCCGCGCAGATTCGCCTCCAGCGGCGGACTCGGCACTATGGGCTACGGTCTTGGTGCCGCAATCGGTGCGCAGATCGGAAGCGGAGACAAAACCGTTCTTATAACGGGCGACGGAAGCTTCGGTATGAACTTAAACGAGCTTGCAACCGCGGTTTCCTATAACTGCCCCATCGTTACCGTCGTTATGAATAACGGCGTGCTCGGAATGGTGCGCCAGTGGCAGACGCTGTTCTTCGGTAAGCGCTACTCAAACACCGTGCTTCAGCGAAAGACTGATTTTGTTAAGCTTGCGGATGCCTTTGGAATGCCCGCCGAGAGAGTAGAAACCCCCGAAGAGTTCCGCGCGGCGTTTGAAAGAGCGATGAAGCACGACGGACCGTATCTTATCGACGCAATAATCGATAAGGACGAATTCGTTCTTCCCATGCTTCCCCCCGGTGGATCCGTTGACGATATCATAACCGACGTTAAGGAGGAAAAATAATGAGAAGCGTTATTGCGGTTTACGTTGAAAACAAATACGGCGTTCTTGCCCGCGTCTCCGGCCTTTTTATGAGACGAGGCTTTAACATCGACTCCCTTACGGTTGGCGAGACGGACGATCCCCGGTTTTCCCGCATTACCATCACACTTAACGGTGATGAATACGTTCGCGATCAGCTTGTTAATCAGCTAAAGAAGCTGCACAACATAAAGCAGGTAAAGGTTCTTGAGCCGGGCACCTCGTTTGAACGCGAGCTTATGCTGATAAAGGTAAGAAACACCCCCGCAAACAGAAGCGAGATCATGGCGGCGGCAGAAATTTACCGTGCCAAGGTAGTTGACTACACCACGGAGGCTATGAGCGTAGAGGTTACGGGCGAGCCCTCCAAGATCAACGCGTTTATCGAGGTTATGAAGCCCCTCGGTATCGTTGAAATGTGCCGTACCGGAGTTGTTGCACTCCAGCGCGGCGGCAATATTATGGAAAAATAAAAATTTACATAAAACTTTTAAGGAGAAACAAAATGCAGAACATTTACTATCAGCAGGATTGCAATCTTGCAAAGCTTAACGGCAAGACCGTTGCCATCATCGGATACGGCTCTCAGGGTCACGCACACGCGCTCAACCTCCACGATAGCGGAGTTAACGTAATCGTTGGTCTTTACGAGGGCTCCAAGAGCTGGGCAAAGGCTGAGAAGCAGGGTCTTAAGGTTATGACCGCGGCTGACGCAGCAAAGAACGCAGACATCATTATGATCCTCATCAACGATGAGAAGCAGGCTAAGCTCTACAAGGAGAGCATCGAGCCCAATCTTACCGAGGGCAAGACCCTTGCGTTTGCACACGGCTTCAACATCCACTTCGGCTGCATCAAGCCCCCCAAGAACGTTAACGTAATTATGATCGCGCCCAAGGGCCCCGGTCACACCGTACGTAGCGAGTATCAGGCCGGTAAGGGTGTTCCCTGTCTCGTTGCTATCGAGCAGGACGCTACCGGCGACGCACTTGAGATCGCACTTGCATACGCACTCGGCATCGGCGGCGCACGCGCAGGCGTTCTTGAGACCAACTTCCGCACCGAGACCGAGACCGACCTCTTCGGTGAGCAGGCTGTTCTTTGCGG
>JAFOAB010000077.1 GCA_017382555.1 Clostridia bacterium | reverse complement strand
GCGAGCTTGCGCTTGCCCAGCTTGTAATAAACCTCAGATATTCGCTTATGGCGGTATCCCTATCGCAAAAGCTTTCCCCGCGCTTTAATTTGGGGCACAGGCTTTTTTCGGCAATTTTTATAACGGACGAGATATACGCGGTCGGCGTTACCCGCAAGGGGGATATAGAGCCGCGGTATTGGTATGGGCTCAGCCTCGTTCCGTATTTTTCGTGGGCGCTCGGCACGCTTTCGGGTGCGCTTGCGGGTAATATTCTGCCCGGCGCCGTAGGCGATGCACTCGGCATTGCGCTTTACGGAATGTTCCTCGCGATCATCGTTCCTCCCGCAAGGAGGGACGGCGCCGTAGCCTTTTGCATTTGCCTTGCCGCGGCACTTTCGTGCGTATTTTTCTACGTTCCGGTATTTGACTTTTTAAGCTCCGGCTTCCGCGTTATCATATGTGCGATCGCCGCGGCGTGTGCCGCCGCTGTGCTTCGCCCCGTAAAGGAGGAAGAGGAGTGATGAGGCGCCAACCGCCGTCATCCTTGAGCGCGAGTCGCAGAGATTCTTCGCTTCGCTCGAGAATGACAGCTGCGGACTCGCGGCGAAGGCTTTGCGGTTGGATAGTGTTCTTCTCACGGTGATGATATGATTTTCGTATACATTCTCATAATGGCGGCGGTGACGTACCTTGTAAGGATGCTTCCGCTTGCCCTGATCAAGAAAAAGATTCGCTCGCGCTTTCTTATCAGCCTGCTTGCGTATCTGCCGTATGCGGTGCTTGCCGCGCTTACCTTCCCCGCTGTATTTTATGCAACCTCAAGCACTCTTGCGTCCGCAATCGGCTGTGCCGTGGCTTGCGCACTTGCGTTTTTTGGGGTGCCCATGGTGCTCGTTGCGCTGTTTGCGGCGGTGGCTTCCTTCATTTTTCTTGTGTTTTGACGGTTAAAAACCCCTGAAATGTTCTTTTTTGCCTTGCATTTTGCAAGAAGGTATGGTACAATATTGCACAGTTGTTTTTTGAAAAATTCTCTTTTGCAGAATTTTAACGAAAGGAGTGCGGCGTAATGCTGATCAAAATTCTGTTTCTTCTCATATTTTTTGCGATAATGTTGGGTGTCGGCCTTTATTGCCGCAAGCACGCAACAAACGTTAACGATTTCGTCCTCGGCGGCAGAAGCGTAGGCCCGTGGCTTACCGCCTTTGCCTTCGGTACCTCATATTTCTCTGCGGTCATATTTGTCGGCTATGCGGGTCAGTTCGGATGGAGCTTCGGTATTGCCTCCACGTGGATAGGAATAGGCAATGCCATCATCGGCTCGCTGCTTGCTTGGGTAATCCTCGGCAGACGCACCCGCGTTATGACACAGCACCTCTCCAGCGCTACGATGCCCGATTTCTTCGGCAAGCGATTTGCCGATAAAAGGCTGAAGGTTGCGGCATCCGTTATCGTTTTTGTGTTCCTCATCCCCTATACCGCTTCTCTTTATAACGGTCTTTCCCGCCTTTTTGCAATGGCGTTTGATATTGATTACGCCGTGTGCGTTATCGTAATGGCGGTGCTTACGGGCATCTACGTCATTGCGGGCGGATATATGGCAACGGCGATAAACGATTTCATTCAGGGTATTATAATGCTTTTCGGCATCGTTGCCGTTATTGCCGCGGTAATTACCGGTAACGGCGGATTTACCGAGGCGCTTGCAAAGCTCTCCGAAATAGATGCGGGCAACGGCGTTCAGGGTGCGTTCATTTCCTTCTTCGGTCCT
>JAFOAB010000076.1 GCA_017382555.1 Clostridia bacterium | reverse complement strand
GCTTGGCGATAAGAGCGTTTCCTGTACCGTTACCGTATCCGATAAGGATGCGTTTGCGTGGTACAGCCAGTGTAATATGTATACCGGCGGATGGAATGCCGTAGCGCTTAAGGATCTTTACTTCTACTCACAGGGCGTTTACAAGCGCTTTATGATAGACGGCTTCAACAACAAGGCAGACTGGATGGATGAGGGCTGTGCCCTTGCCAGCCTTGCAATGGTTCTTCGCAATCTGGATGCGAGAATGACGGAGGGCTATGACCTTCGAAGCGGTCAGAGCGGTAATCTTGAGGCCGATCCTTATACCTGCGCTCTTGCAAACACCTATAATGACGGTGCGCGTGCAGTGACCGAGATACTTTATAATGATCCCATCTACACGTCTATGGGTGTTATAGTCTCCAGATTTAAGGTTGACGGAAAGTCCATTAAGACATCCACGTATTATTACGCAAACAAGAAGATGATCAAGGAGCAGCTTGATCTGCATCCCGAGGGTGTTATAATTGGTATGGACAGCAGCTATATGGGTAGCCATTATATCGTAATTACCAAATGCATTAACCCCGACGCGCAAAACCCCAACGATTATCAGTTCCTTGTGTGCGATCCTGCCGCGTATAATGCAAAGGATGGTAACAACGTACTGTTTGAGCAGTCCACCTCTTACAAGGATTTCTATTACAGATACTACGATATGTGGACGCTTACCACGTTAACGGTAGCGGATTAACGCACCTAAACAAGTAAAAATGACAGAGGTGCATTGCACCTCTGTTTTGCTATAAGGAGATTTTTATGCTTAATTTTAACTTTCCTACCCCTGAAGTAAAGCAAGAGTACGACGTTGTCGTCGTCGGTGGCGGTGTTGCCGGTGCGGCAGCTGCGCTTGCGGCGGCAAGAGAGGGTGCAAGCGTCATCCTTCTTGAGAAGGCGGCACTTCTCGGCGGTCTCGCAACTATCGGCCTCATAAACTGGTATGAGCCTCTTTGTGACGGTAAGGGCAAAAAGCTTATAGGCGGAATCGGCGAGGAATTCTTGCACGCTTCCATTAAATATTGTCAGGACACTCTTCCCGCGGATTGGAGAGAGAAGGGAGAAAGCGATGGCGAGTCCAAGCGCTATACCACTCATTTTTCTCCCAATGCCTTTGCAATTGCGCTTTTCGAGCTTCTTATCGACGCAGGTGTAACCGTAAGATACGATACTCTTGCAACCTATCCTCAGATGGATGGAGATATATGCACGGGTGTGCTTTCCGAGACCAAGACCGGATGCGAGTATTACCCCTGCAAGATAGTAATTGATGCAACGGGCGATGCACAGGTGTTCTACCGCGCGGGATGCGAGTGCGAGGACGGAACCAACTGGATGTCCTTCGTTTCTCACTACCGTAAGTTTGACGAGACCCTTAAGCCCGATATGCTCGCTATGCGCCGCTGGAAAGTTTCCGGCTCCGGAATGACGGGCAAGGGACAGCCCGAGGGCTTTAAGCCTATTGCAGGTGTTACGAGTGATGAGATAAATCTCCATATCCAGACCGGACAGAAGATACTTATCTCCCAGCTGAAGACTATGGACAGAAATGCCGGAGAGCTTACTCAGCTTCCCATGATGCCTCAGTTCAGAACCATTCGCCGTATTGTAGGTGATTTCACGCTTGAGGAAAGCAATATGTATCAGAGCTTTGAGGATGCTATCGGTGCTTTTGCGGACTTCCGCCCCTTAAGAAGAACGCAGTGGTATGAGGTTCCTTATCGTACCCTCTACACGTCAAAGCTTCCCAATATGCTTGCGGCGGGCAGAATCATTTCCTCCACAGGTGAAGCGTGGAACGCAAGCCGCGTTATTCCCGTTGCGGTAATGACGGGTGAGGCGTGTGGTGTCGCTGCCGCTCTTGCTGTTAAAAACGGCGTTTCCGTGCCCGATGTTGACGTATCCGAGCTTCGTGCGCTTCTTACCAAGAACGGAAATATCGTTAGCAAGCCTCAGTAAGGATTTAGTTAAAAAATACAACAATATCCGTTGTTGTATGTGCATTGTGCTGAGCGATACTCTT
>JAFOAB010000075.1 GCA_017382555.1 Clostridia bacterium | reverse complement strand
TTTGCGACATGGGTAGAAATCGTGAAGCGATTGAAATAGTTGATTATCTTATTGATGTTATTTCTCATTACAAAATCACAGATCCTACGTTTTTGTACATAAGAGGAATTCCCACGGCACAAATGGTTTATGAATTGATCAGAAAAACATTTGACGATAATAAAGTACAACTCGAGGAATATAAGATTAAACTTGTATCATTGTTGGATGATGATACTAAAAAATACAATTTTGAAGAATAAATATGTGTCATTAAAGAAATCAAGCAAGTCCTAATTTGACGAGCATAACTATTGGTGTACTTTTGGTTGTTTTACCTCACTTTACACACCTTTTAGTCGTTCTTACGCAAAAGAAAAAACACCCACTTGGGTGTTTTTTCTTTTGCTATGAAAGCAGGATTTAAATTCCTCACTCTCCACCAAAAGAAGGATTCGTGGCTCGATGCTACTATAACCAAAGAGAGATCAAACCTTTTCTTCTCGTCTTTATTTGTAGCTTCTGCAAAACTTCACAAATATTTCATATTCGCGTGCTACAATAAGGAATCAAGGTCTTTAGGTGAATTATGAACAAAAGAATTTTATCATTATTTTGCATATGCATTATGCTTCTATCTTCTTGCGGGCGGGATGTGCCCGCGATTACAGAGGATATAACTACCGATATTACTTCAACTGAGCCGATTACCGATAGCGGTAACGCCGGAGCGATCGACACAGATGCGCCAAGCGCAACCGATGCTCCTTCCACAAGCGCACCGACAACAATGCCTCCCATCGACACTTCGGGAGCCGGTAACGAGGGTCGCTTTGAGGGTGACGTATGCGACATCAAGGTCGAATATATCTCCGGCACAAAGAGCGCCTTTGTTCTCGAGGGGCACACTCTTAAATTTACCGAGATAAAGGAAGACAGCGTTTACGCCGTTTCGGGCAAGCTTAACGGAAACATTGTAATCGACGTTGTAAACGATTATAAGCTCGATATCGAGCTTACGGGATTTTCCCTTATTTCCAACACCGCAAATCCCATCGTCATTTTAAGCGGTGACGAGGTTTCCTTAACCGCAAAGAAGGACACGAGCAACTACGTTTACGATGACAGAGCTGCGGTTGAGGGTGATGACGCCAAGAAGGCGGCAATATATTCCGACGTAGATCTCGAAATTTGCGGCAAGGGTAATCTTACCGTAATTTCGCAATACAACAACGGCATTCACTCCAAGGACGATCTGCAGGTCAAAAACCTTCAGTTGTACGTTAAATCTGTTGATAATTCCCTCAAGGGTAACGACAGCGTTGAACTGAAGGAATGCTCCACGCTACTAATCGCAACTCAGGGCGACACCGTAAAGACAAGCAATTCCTCCATTTCCGATAAAGGAAACCAAAAGGGCAATATAACCGTAAACGGCGGCAATCACACTCTTTATGCGGCGTGCGACGGACTTGATGCGGCATACGACGTTATAATAAACGAGGCATCCACCGTCATTAATATCCACACAGACAAATACTCCGAGTATTCCGAGGAGGTTACCGCTGTTACGGAAAACCTCTTATATATCCGCTTTACAAACCAAAACTATAATTACTCGCTAAAATTTCTTAACGATGCCGGCGATTATATTTGGGAGGATGCAAAATTCCATTCAAAGGTAGGCGGAGGCTGGTCCACAACCTATTACTACTATTCCCTCCCCAAGCACGAGGGATATAACAAAATTCAGATTTATATCTTCTCATCAAATTCCGCTCAAGGGGAGAATGCAGAGGCTCTTGCCACTTCCGATCCAATCTCCATTAATACAGCATACGATACCATTGCACTTTCCGCGCGCAATAACTCTATGTCTTATTCTTGGACAAACTACACCACACAACCGCAAGGTAATATGGGCGGCAGACCCGGAGGTCCCGGCGGAATGGGCGGTCCCGGAGGCTTTGGTGACGGAAACTCTGAAAAGAGCGACCACTCCACCAAGGGCATCAAGGCAAATAACGAAATCACGATAAACGCAGGAACAATAAACATTAAGGCATATGACGATGCCATCCACGCAAACAACGATACAACGCTTGAAAACGGCGAAAAACCCAAGGGCAACGTTATCATTAACGGCGGCACTCTTGAGATATACAGTAACGATGACGGCGTTCACGCGGATAACGTGCTTACCGTGAATGGCGGATGCATTAACGTAACCAATTCCTACGAGGGGCTGGAGGGCTTGCAGGTAGTTATAAATTCCGGAAATATCAGCATCAGCGCAAAGGATGACGGAATCAACACCACAACCTCCTCAGGCACGGGCGTTCACATCAAGGGTGGTTATGTCTATATAAACTGCACGGGCGACGGTATCGACTCCAACAGCCGCACCTCTTACAGCGGAATCGTATTTGACGGTGGAAACGTTGTTGTTATCTCCAATTCAAGCATGAACTCCGCGATAGATACCGAGCAGGGCTACGCATTTAACGGCGGTCAGGTGCTTGCAATTATGCCACAGGGCGGCATGTCGAGTGAATCAACTCATTGTCAAAGCTTCAGTTCCATTGCACTTAACACGAATTACAGCTTCTCCTCCGGCAAGGTATACACCATAACCGACGGAGGCGAAACGATTCTCACATTCAAATCTCCCATCACAATCAGCGGCAAGGCCATCTATTTAGGCTCTAAAACGGCAAAGATTACGGCGGCAAGCAATAGCGACGTACAGCTTGACGCAAACGGAGTTTTGTGGCACTAATTATAAAAGGCGGTAGAATCTACCGCCTTTTTGTCATAGATAAGTTACAATCTCGTCAAAATCTTTTCTCTTTTTCTCGCGAACGGGATAATCCTCCGGCGCATAACCGACCGTAATCACGAGTCTTGCAGGCTTACTGAGGCCACATATCTCCATTATTTTTTCGTTATCGAACCATCCGAGTATACAAGTGCCAAGCCCCTGAGCCTCCGCTTCTGCCGTCAGATAAGCTGCCGCAATTCCGATATCGATGGAACGGTAATCGTTCTTTTTAAGCTTTGCACCCATTGCGGCTGTAGGAACGTAATTTTCCTCCGATATGACTATCATAACGGGCGCATCGGCGGCAAACCTATTAAGCCCCGCACCCGTAACGTGCTTCGCTATTTCATTTGCCTTTTCACCGCTACAAACGGTAAAGTGATACGGCTGTCCGTTACAAGCGGAAGGAGCAAGTATTGCGGCATCAAGAACGGCTTTCAGCTTTTCGGACTCTACCTCCCTGCTCGGATCGTATTTTCTGCACGATTGGCGACTAAGAGCTATTTCCGTAAAATTCATAACTTCTCCTTTGCACTTGATATTTCGGTATAATAATGATACAATAAAACAAACGAAAATTCAAGGACTTAATATGATACATATTGTTTTATACGAGCCGGAAATACCGCAGAACACAGGCAACATTTCGCGCACTTGCGCAGTTACGGGTTGCCATTTACACCTCATCGAGCCAATGGGGTTTGACATAACCGAAAAATCCATCAAGCGCGCGGGACTTGATTATTGGAAATATCTCACCGTAAGCACATATAAAAATTGGTCTGACTTTAAATCAGAAAATGAGGGTGAATTCTTCTTTTGCTCCACAAAGGGCAAAAAATGCCACAGCGAGGCTGAATACCCAAAGGATAAGGATATCTACCTTGTGTTCGGCAAAGAAAGCCGAGGACTGCCGGAAAATCTGCTTGAGCAAAATTATGAAAGATGTATAAGAATACCGATGCTCGGATTCGTCCGCTCTCTTAATCTCTCCAATGCCGTCGCAGTCGTGTGCTACGAGGTTCTCCGTCAGCTCGATTACCCACAGCTTACCAGCCTCGGCGAGCTTACCGGACGCGAAGAAGCGCCGATAGAATAGAAAAAATAGGATGCATTTGCATCCTATTTTTTATGTTTTTAAGCCTGAAGTGCAGCACCGATAACGGTTGCAAACTGCGAATTATCCGGGATTATGAAATTAACGCCAAAAATCTTCTCAAGCTGTTCAAACGTATCCTTGCAAATTCCAAATGCAGTGAGATTACCGGTAAGCACGATGTCTTTGGTATTCTTAGAGCGCGCAGCGAATATAGCAACCATAGCGATTGTCTCAAAAACCATATTGAAGACACCCTTCGCAACATCGGCCTTTTCGGCAATATCGCTTACATTACCGAAGTTCGAGGCGGTAATATCCATCGACATACCGGGGTAGGATTCCTTGCTTGAGATGCTGGAAAGGCCGTTAACGGAAAGATCTATATTATGAATATCGCCGTCCTTTGCGAGCTCGTGAATGTGGGAGACGTCATCCATACCGAGCAGAAGCTTGGAAAGGCCCTGAAGAGTTCCGCCGCCAACACCCGTGCCACCGAGGTATTCGCTCGGCTTACCGCGCTGTGCGTAGACGATAGCAGTACCCGTTCCCATACTTACGGTAATGCATCTGTCAAGCCCGGAAAGGTAAAGACCGCCAAGACCGATACTCTCAAACTCCGTTACGTGGGTGCAAGGAAGCGAGTATATGGGAGCCTTGAGACAAGAGGAGCCAATGCCCGTTACCATAACCTTTGATATATCGGAAAGCTCAAGCCCGTTTGTAACAGTGAACTTACCAAAAGCTCCGTAAAGGGACGTTATGGGATCGGCCGCGCGAACAAAAAGCGGCTCGAAGAGCTTCATCTCCTCGCCCGTTTTATCAATAGCAACGATCTTTGTTGTACTGCCGCCTATATCGATTCCAATATTGATTCCCATAACTACTCCAAGATTTTTTTAATATTTTAACACAGCAAAGTAAAACTTGCAAGTAAATTGATAAAATTATCCCTATTATAATAAAAAACGGGTATGTTTAATACGCATTTCGACGGATTTGCACAAATATTTTAACACTAATTCGTTAAAAATGCTGTTTTTCGATTTGTATGTTATTTTTTTGACATTTTTTGTGGAAATAATAAACAAAGAGTGCTATAATATACTACATATGAAGATAGGTATATTTCTAAACTTTATAATAATTTCAGAAAGGAAATACATACAATGAGCAAGGTTCTTGTTGAAACTTCCGCACGCCACGTACACCTCACCGCAGAGCACATCGAAATCCTCTTCGGTAAGGGCGCAACCCTCACCCACAAGAAGGATCTGAGCCAGCCCGGTCAGTTCGCTTGCGAGGAAAGAGTTACCCTCGAGGGACCCAAGAAGTCCATCGCCAACGTAATCATCCTCGGACCTGCACGCCCCGCTACTCAGGTTGAGGTATCCTTTACCGATGCACGTACCCTCGGCATCAACGCTCCCGTACGCGAGAGCGGAGACGTTGCAGGCAGCGCACCCCTTAAGATCGTTGGTCCTTGCGGCTCCGTAGAGATCGCAGAGGGCGCAATCATCGCAAAGCGCCACATCCACCTCACCCCCGCTGACGCTGCAGAGTTCGGTGTTACCGATAAGCAGATCGTTTCCCTTAAGATCGAGAGCGAGAGAACTACCATTTTTGATGACGTAGTTGTTCGCGTTAACCCCAACTTCAGCGCTGCTGCTCACCTCGATACCGATGAGGCTAATGCTGCTTGCGCATTCGGCGTTTGCTACGGCGAGATCATTAAGTAATCCAGTTTTTTACAATATACAAAGGAGAAAAACAAATGAGCAAAGAATTTTCTTGTGAATACGCCATGAGCACAGAAGTTGCGCACATGGGCTGTGTTACCAAGGGTTGCGACCACGGTCCCGCTCCCATTCCGGAAGAAGGCCAGTGGAT
>JAFOAB010000074.1 GCA_017382555.1 Clostridia bacterium | reverse complement strand
GTGCCCCATGAAGAAGGTTCCCAACGAGTTTAACCTCGGTATGGATAACCGCAGAGCTATCTACATCCCCTTCGCACAGGCAGTGCCGAAGGTTGCTACCATCGATCCCAACGCTTGTAATATGCTCAAGAACGGCAAGTGCGGCGTTTGCTCCAAGGTTTGTGCCGCAGGCGCTATCGATTACACCCAGAAGGACGAGTACATCGAGGAAAAGTACGGCGCAATCGTAGTTGCTACCGGCTTTAACCCCATCAGCATGGACAAGTTCGATGAGTACGCATACAACCAGTCCAAGGACGTTATCACCTCCCTTGAATTCGAGCGTCTCACCAATGCGGCAGGTCCTACCGCGGGTAAGCTCCTCCGTCCCTCCGACGGAAAGCACCCCCACACCATCGTATTCGTACAGTGTGTAGGCTCCAGATGCGATTCCTGCGCCGAGAAGGGTAAGGAATACTGCTCCAAGATCTGCTGTATGTACACCGCAAAGCACGCAATGCTGACAAGAGACAAGTACCCGGATACCGACGTTTACGTATTCTACATAGACGTAAGAACCCCCGGTAAGAACTTTGACGAGTTCTATCGCCGTGCGGTAGAGGAGTACGGTGTTAAGTACGTTAAGGGTATGGTAGGTAAGGTTACTCCCGAGGGCGACAAGCTCAAGGTTCAGGCCTCCGACCTTCTTAACAACAAGCAGCTCCATATAGATGCGGACCTCGTTGTTCTTGCGGCGGCTATCGAGCCCGACAAGAGCGCACGTCCCCTCGCAACCATGCTTACCGCAAGTATGGATACCAACGACTTCTTCACCGAAGCGCATCCCAAGCTTCGTCCCGTAGAAAGCCCCACCGCAGGTGTGTTCCTTTCCGGCGCTTGTCAGGGCCCCAAGGACATCCCCGAAACCGTATCTCAGGCAGGTGCCGCAGCCGCAAAGGTAATCGGCCTTCTTGCTAAGGATAAGCTGACGGGTAACCCCTGCGTAGCACACTCAAACGAGCTTATGTGTAACGGCTGCTCTTCCTGCGAGCGCGTATGTCCTTACGGCGCAATTTCTTACATCGATAAGGAATTCCGTATGCCCGACAGAACCACGAAGGTAAGAAGAGTTGCATCCGTAAATCCCGCAGTATGTCAGGGATGCGGAGCTTGTACCGTTGCCTGCCCGTCCGGTGCTATGGACCTTAACGGCTTTGCAAACTCTCAGATCATGGCGGAGGTAGACGCAATATGCAAGTAAAAGAATTCAAGCCCCTTATAGTTGCCTTCTGCTGCAACTGGTGCTCCTATGCGGGTGCCGACCTTGCAGGCGGTAACCGCCTTAACTATCCGGCAGAGGTAAAGATCATTCGTGTGCCCTGCTCCTGCCGTATCAATCCCATGTTTATTCTTCGCGCCTTCCAGAGAGGTGCGGACGGTGTTATAATCTGCGGTTGCCACCCCGGTGACTGCCACTATACCTCCGGTAACTATTATACAAGACGCAGAATGGCCGCTCTCTTCTCCATGCTCGACTTCCTCGGCATCGAGAAGGAGAGAACCCGTCTCGAGTGGGTTTCTGCGGCTGAGGGTGCAAAGTTTGCCGCAACGATGAACGACTTTGCAGAAAAGATTATTGAGCTTGGCGAGAACAAGAGACTGGAGGATCTGCGATGCAAAAAATAATGCGCGAGCAGCTTATAGAAAAGGCAGCTTCTCTGCTTAATAACGGCACTGTTACCGCCGTTCTCGGCTGGGGTAAGGGTGAGTTTGATTACGACGTAACCCCCGCCGTATTCAAGACCGAGGAGGAGCTTAAGGCAGGCTTCGTGTGGAACGATTTCTGCGGTGCGAACTTCTCCAAGTATCTTGTAAAGAAGACCGACAGACTTGAAGGAAAGCTTCTCGTTTTCCTCAAGCCCTGCGATACATACAGCTTCAACCAGCTCCTTACCGAGCATCGCTTTGACCGCGAGAAGGTCTACGCAATCGGCGTACCCTGCAACGGTATGGCAGACATTGCGAAGATCAAGGCAGTAAGCGGAGAGGGAATTTCCGCCGTTGATACCAACGGTGAGAAGATCGCCGTTACCACCATTTACGACGATGCTCCCGTTATGATCGATCCCGCAGACGTGCTTGCGGAAAGATGCATCAACTGCAAGAGCAAGAAGCACGTTGCGTATGACGAGCTTCTCGGCGAGGAGGGCGACGTTATCGACAGCGCCCGCTTTGACGAGGTAGCAAGGCTTGAGGCTATGAGCGCAGACGAGCGCTTTGCTTTCTGGCAGAACGAGCTTTCCCGTTGCATCCGTTGCAATGCGTGCAGAGACGCTTGCCCCGCTTGCACCTGCGAGAAGTGCGTGTTTGACAACCCCGCATCCGGCGTTGAAAACAAGTCCCCCGCAAACAGCTTTGAGGAGCAGCTCTTCCACGTTATCCGTGCGTACCACGTTGCCGGCCGTTGCACCGACTGTGGCGAATGCTCTCGCGTTTGCCCGCAGAACATTCCCCTCCACCTGCTGAACCGCAAGTTCATCAAGGATATCAACGAATTTTACGGCGAGTATCAGGCGGGCGAGACCGTCGGCTCCAGAGCTCCGCTTGTAAACTACACCACCGAGGATATCGAGCCCGGTGAAGTATTCGACAGGAGGGATAAATAATGCGCAAGTGTTCACTTAATGCTGTAAACGAAGTTTTTGCAGAGATTGCAAAGGCCGCAAAGCTTTATCTCCCCGTTGATCAGGCGGACGGCAGTGCCGCTTTTAAGGAATGGGAAAACGGTGTTACCTGGAGCAGTGCTCTCAACACCGTAAAAAGCCCCAAGGATCTCTTCTTCCCCCAGACCGAGGACCTTATGGCGTTCAAGACCGAGGGTAAGAGCATAGAGGTCATTGATACCAGACGCGAGGTTGAGGATTTTGTAGTATTCGGCGTTCGTGCGTGCGACGTTAAGAGCTTCGAGATCCTTGACAGAGTGTTCATCAAGGAGCCCGTAGACAGCTACTACGCCTCCAAGCGCGAGAAGGGCGTTATCGTTGCCCTTGCCTGCACCAAGCCCTCCGAGACCTGCTTCTGCACCGCCTTCGGCATCTGTGCAGAGGAGCCGTGCGGCGACGTTTCCGCATGGAAGACCGAGGATGCGCTTTACTTCAGAGCGAACACCGAGAAGGGTGAAGCGCTTATGAAGCGTCTTGAGGCACTTACCGAGGAATGCGGTGAGGATGCGGTAAACGCACAGAAGGAAAAGACCGCGCAGATCATGAAGAAGCTTCCCCTCGCAAAGCTTGATACCGGCGCATTCGGCGGCGGCAAGACCGAGCAGCTCTTCAACGCACCCGAGTGGGACGAGCTTTCCTCTGCCTGCCTCGGCTGTGGCACCTGTACCTTCGTGTGCCCCACCTGCCAGTGCTATGATATAAAGGACTTTAACACCGGTAACGGCGTTATCAGATACAGATGCTGGGATTCCTGCATGTATTCCGAGTTCACCAAGATGGCACACGGCAACAACCGTCTTACCCAAAAGGAGCGCTTCCGCCAGAGATTTATGCACAAGCTGGTTTACTATCCCGAAAATAACGACGGACTGTTCAGCTGTGTAGGCTGTGGAAGATGTCTTGCAAAATGTCCTATATCCATGAATATAGTAAAAGTAATGAAAAAGCTCGGAGGGAAAGACAGTGAGTAATTATGAAGAGACTCTGATTCCTCAGGTAGGAGTCATTACGGACGTGCGTATAGATACGCCCGATATCAAGACCTTCAGAGTTGTGACTCTGGACGGCAAAAAGGCCTTCGACCATCGCCCCGGTCAGTGCGCGATGCTTTCCATCCCCGGCGTTGGCGAGGCAATGTTCTCCATTACCTCTTCTCCTACGAATGAAGAGTACATGGAATTCTCCATTAAGAAGTGCGGATGCGTAACCGAGTGGTTGCATCAGGCAGAGGCAGGTCAGCAGATCACCATCAGAGGACCTTACGGAAAGCCCTTCCCGGTTGACGATGTGTTTGTGGGCAAGAACCTGCTGTTCATCGCGGGCGGTGTTGGTCTTGCTCCTCTCCGTTCCGTTATCAACTACGTAAGACATTACCGCGACCGTTACGGCGATATCGACATCGTATACGGCTCCCGCAGTAAGGATGACCTTCTCGATTACAAGGAGATCATCGAGGAGTGGGCAACCGATGCGGGTGTAAAGGTTCACCTCACCATCGATAATCCTCAGGAGGGCTGGGACGGCCACGTTGGCTTCGTTCCCAACTACGTAAAGGAGCTTGGCTTCGATACCAACAAGACCGCTGTTCTTTGCGGACCTCCGATCATGATCAAGTTCACCCTTGAGGGTCTTACGGCTATCGGCTTTGATAAGACACAGATCTACACCACGCTTGAGCTTAGAATGAAGTGCGGCGTCGGCAAATGCGGCAGATGCAACGTAGGTGCAAAGTACGTTTGCAAGGACGGCCCCGTTTTCCGTTGCGACGAGCTTGATGAACTTCCCGACGAGTATTAAAGGAGAATAAAAAGATGGAAAAGTTAGTTAATATATTCCTTTTCGGCAAAAAGTATGAGGTGCCGGAAAACTTAACTATTATGACCGCTATGGAATATGCCGGCTATCAGCTCGTAAGAGGCTGCGGCTGCCGTAACGGCTTCTGCGGTGCTTGTGCAACCATTTACCGCATTAAGGGCGACAAGGAGCTTAAGGCTTGCCTTGCTTGCCAGACTAAGGTAGAGGACAATATGTACATCGCAACTCTGCCCTTCTTCCCCCTTGTAAAGCAGGCATACGATCTCGAGAAGATTCCCGTAAACGAGACCGTTATGATGCAGCTTTACCCCGAGATCTATGCGTGCATCGGCTGTAACGCCTGCACCAAGAGCTGCACCCAGGGTCTTAACGTTATGCAGTACATCGCATACGCACAGCGCGGCGAGTTCGAGAAGTGCGCTGAGGAGTCCTTTGACTGCGTAATGTGCGGCGTTTGCTCCTCCAGATGCCCTGCAGGCATCTCCCATCCCCAGGTTGCAATGCTTGCAAGAAGAATCAACGGTAAGTACCTTGCTCCCGGCTGCGGTCACCTTGAGGATCGCGTAAAGGAGATCAAGGATGGCGATTTCAACGAGCTTATCGAGGCTCTTATGCAGAAGCCCATCGAAGAGATGAAAGAGCTTTACAACAACCGTGATATCGAGAAGTAAGGAGGAAGTAAAAAATGTATTCTGAACAGTTTAAGGAATCCCTTGCTCTGGTTGAAGCGTCCAGAGAAAAGAATATAGCTCTTGAGCCTGCACGTATGACTGCAGAGCAAAAGGAAAAGGTTCTCGCCTCCTTCCACCCCGACTATAAGGCTGACGAGTTTTCCGCGCTTAAGATAGGCCCCAACAAGGGCGATAAGGTTCCCACCGAGCTTGCAGAGATCCTTCAGGCGCACAGCCGCATCACTGCGGACAGCGTAGACCTCACCAAGCCCGCATACGAGACCGACGTTCTCGTTATCGGCGGCGGCGGAGCAGGTACTGCGGCTGCTATTGAGGCTCACGAGGCAGGCGCTGACGTTATGATCGTTACCAAGCTTCGTATGGGCGACGCTAACACCATGATGGCAGAGGGCGGCATTCAGGCGGCTGATAAGCCCAATGACTCCCCCGCTATCCACTTCGTTGACGCATTCGGCGGCGGACACTTCGCGGCGAAGAGAGAGCTTCTCTCCAAGCTTGTTTGCGATGCTCCCGAGGCAATTAAGTGGCTCAGTGACCTCGGCGTTGAGTTCGATAAGGACGCAGACGGTACCATGGTTACCACCCACGGCGGCGGAACCTCCCGTAAGCGTATGCACGCAGCAAAGGACTACTCCGGTGCGGAGATCATGAGAACCCTTCGTGATGAGGTTCTCAACCGCAACATCCCCGTTGTTGACTTTACCGCGGCAATCGAGCTTATCCTTGACGAAAACGGTAAGGCGGCAGGTGCCGTTCTTATGAATATGGAGACCAAGGAGCTCCTCGTTGCAAAGGCAAAGACCGTTATCATCGCAACCGGTGGTGCGGGACGTATGCACTATCAGGGCTTCCCCACCTCCAACCACTACGGCGCAACCGCTGACGGACTTGTTCTCGGCTACCGCGCAGGTGCAAAGCTCCTTTATGCGGAGACCCTTCAGTACCATCCTACCGGTGTTGCATTCCCCGAGCAGATCTTCGGCGCTCTCGTTACCGAGAAGGTTCGTTCCCTCGGTGCAAAGCTCGTAAATGCAAACGGCGAGGTATTTATGCATCCCCTGGAGACCCGTGACGTAACCGCGGCTACCATTATCCGCGAGTGCAGTGAGCGCGACAACGGCGTTGACTGCGGCAACGGCAAGGGTATCTGGCTTGATACTCCCATGATCGAGAAGATCGGCGGAGAGGGAACTATCATGAAGAGAATTCCCGCGATGTGGAGAATGTTCGAGAAGTACGGCATCGACATCCGTTACGAGCCTATTCTCATTTACCCCACCCTCCACTACCAGAACGGCGGTCTTGATATCGACGCTAACTGTATGACCACCAACATCGAGAACCTCTTTGTTGCAGGTGAGGCTGTCGGCGGTATCCACGGTAAGAACCGTCTTATGGGTAACTCCCTCCTCGATATCATCGTATTCGGCAGAAGCGCAGGTACCAATGCCGCACTCAAGGCAAAGGATACCACCGTTGGCAAGCTCACCCTTGACCACATCGCGAAGTTCGAAAACGAGATCGCAGGTGCAGGCATCGAGACCGAGATGGTTTCCCCCAAGCTCCTTCCCGATTACACCAGAAAGATATAAGGAGCGTACGGTAAAATGACTTTATTCGGCGGAGTAATCACCATCTCCGGTATTACTTTTTTGATGTTCTCCGTTTTTGCAATCATTGCAGTCGGATTTGCGCTCGGCAGAATCACCATCAAGGGTATTTCCCTTGGTGATGCGGGCGTGTTTATAGTGGCTCTTGTTTACGGCTGTCTCTTCTACGATAAGATCAAGGCGGCGCTTCCCGGCTATGACGTAAACGCACTCAAGATCGTTGAAAACCTCGGACTTATTCTGTTCGTAACAAGCGTAGGCTTCATTGCGGGCCCCAAGTTCTTCGGCAATCTTAAGAGAAACTTCAAGAGCTACGTAATGATGGGTCTTGTAATCATCCTCTCCGGCGGTCTTTCCGCTCTCCTCTGCGTGTTTATCGGCAAGCAGGTTGGCGGTCTTGAGGGCAAGGAGCTTGTAAGTATGGTCGTCGGTCTTCTCTCCGGCTCCCTTACCTCCACCCCCGCATTCTCCGCGGCTAAGCAGACCGTTGCAACCATGGAAAATGCAGAGGTTCTCGAGAGCCTTGTAACCGTTGGTCACGGTATCAGCTACATCTTCGGCGTTATCGGCGTCGTTCTGTTCGTTCAGATCGTGCCTAAGCTTATGAAGGCTAATATGGAGACCGAGCGTGCACTTCTCACCAAGGGTGAGGAGGTAGTAAAGAAGGCACCCGTGCTTAACCTTATGCACCTCGACCACCTTGGATTTGCGGCATTCGCTCTTGCGGCTTGCGCAGGCGCATTCGTCGGCAACATCAAGGTTCCGCTTTCAAGCGCAGGTCTTTCCGGCACCACCTTCTCCCTCACCGTAACGGGCGGATGCCTCCTTATGGGTCTTATGTTCGGCCACTTCGGCAGAATCGGCAAGCTTTCCATTATGCCCGAGGCAAAGACCCTTTCCATCTTCAAGGAGCTTGGTCTTATCCTCT
>JAFOAB010000073.1 GCA_017382555.1 Clostridia bacterium | reverse complement strand
TGCCGATAGGTTGGCTGTAGGGTCGTGCTTGCTCACGCCGTTTATTCTATATTGCGCTTACCATCTTACCTTCCAGCGCTCGCGGAGCTCCTCGACGGGCTCGGGGGCGCTTGCCTTTTTTTCGGGGGATTCGGAGGCGCAAAGCTCTGCAAGGTGCTTTTCGAACACGTCCTCATCCACGGGCAGGGTTACGGTGCTTCCCGTCCAAGCGGAAACGTAAGCGGCATTGGAGATGGAAAGGGAGTTAAGTCCCTCTCTGCCGTCGGCTATCATCTTGCCGCCGTGAAGAATTGCGTTTGCAAACGCCTCAAGCACGGTTGCGTGGCCGTTAACGTTTTCGTTTTCAATTTCCTCGTACTCGGTCTTCGGCATTGCAAAGCCCTTTTCGCAGGTGAAGCAGAACTCTCTTTCGGGGGTCTCAAGCTTCCACCATTTCAGCTTGCCGCCCTCGATAACTATCTTGCCCTTATCGCCCGAAATTTCAAGGCGGTTGGTGCCGGGTGCCTCGCCCGTGGTGGTTATAAAGGTTGCAACGGCGCCGTTATCGTATTCGCCGATTATGGTCACGTCATCCTCAATTGCTACGTTGTGGTACTTTCCGAAATCGCAGAACGCATGTACCTTCTGCGGCATACCGAAGATCCACTGCCAAAGGTCGAGATTGTGGGGCGCCTGATTGAGAAGAACGCCGCCGCCCTCTCCGTTCCACGTTGCGCGCCAGCTTCCGGAATCGTAATAAGCCTGCGTGCGGTACCAGTTCGTTACTATCCAAACGAGGCGCTTCAGCTCACCGAGCGCACCGCTTTGTACGATATCGTGTGCCTTTACGTAAAGGGGAGTGGTGCGCTGGTTGAACATAATTCCGAACTTAACGCCCGCCTTGTCCGCCGCCTCGTTCATCTCGCGCACCTGACGGGTGTAAACACCCGCGGGCTTCTCGGTCAAAACGTGAATACCGCGCTTGAACGCCTCGATTGCGTAGGTGGGGTGGTTGTAGTGGGGAACTGCGATAAACACCGTGTCGATCTTTCCGGAATCAAGCATTTCGAGCGCATCGGTGAATTTTGCAATTTCTACGTCCTCGCCCAGCTTTTCGTTTGCGTAGCCGAGCTTGTTTTCGTCAATATCGCAAACTGCGGTAAGGGAAACGGAGGGGCAAAGACCCTTTGCGAGGTTGTCGATGTGTCCTCTTCCCATATTTCCTATGCCGATAATACCAAGTTTGATCTGTTCCATAGCTTTTACCTCACTTTATAAGAAGCTTAAGTGCATCTGCGGCAGCGGTAAACGCCTCGCCCGACGATGCGTATGCAAATTCGTTTATTTTCGTTTTTTCGCCGTTTTCAAGCGCACCGAGTCCGTCAAACAGCTTGAGATGCGGCTCAAGCGTCAGCACCTTGCCCGTATAGCGCTCAAGCAGATAGGGGAAGTTGCCGATGCCGGTTCCCGCAGGTACGATGCTTCCGTCGGGAAGCGCGTCCTTTATATGCATATAGTGCACGTAGGGGGAAAGCAGCTCCCATGCCTTAATTGTGTCCTCCCCGCACTGAACGAAGTTTGCGGGGTCGAATACCGCGCGTATCTCGGGCAGTGCGCGGTGGATGATGGCACAGCGCTCTGCAACGTCGCCGTAAATGCCCTTTTCGTTTTCGTGGCAGAGGGTAATGCCGCAGCCCCTTGCGGTATCGCAAAAGCGGGAGAGGCGCCGTAGCACCTTGTCGGTATATTTATCGGCCTCGCCCTTGGGCATAAAAAAGCTGAACATACGGATGTTTTTCGCGCCGAGGATATTGCCAAGCTCGAGGCAATGCTTGAGGCGGTCAAGCTCCTTTTCCTCATCGCCGTCTATATCCGCCTTTCCGCAGGGGGAGCCGACGGACCAAACGGAAATGCCGCTTGCATCAAGCTTTTTTTTGACTTCTTTTGCCTTTTCGGCGGTGATTGCGGCGATGTTCTCACCGTCCACTCCGCGTATCTCAAGATACGAGATGCCGTTTTTCTGCAGTGCGGCTATCTGCCCGTCGATTCGCTTATCCGCCTCGTCGGCAAAGGCGCATAATTCAAAGCCTCTCATTCAAAGCCCCTCGCCTTCAGATAAGCGTAGCTGCGCTTCAGACATTCAAAGGGGTCCTCGCCGTAGCAGTCGTCCTGCTCGACGAACATATATTCGGTGCCCGCGTCTCTTGCTTTCTCGAAAACGCGGTCGAAGTTGATGTTTCCCTCGCCCACAACTGCCATCTTGGGGCCAAAGGCGTAGTCCTTCAGGTGTATGCAGGGCACTCTGCCCGAAAGGCTCTCAATGACCTTCGCGGGGTCGGCACCGCCTGCCTGTACCCAATAGGTATCAAGGGTGAAGCCCATAATATCG
>JAFOAB010000072.1 GCA_017382555.1 Clostridia bacterium | reverse complement strand
GCTTTTTAATTTTAGTTCTTCTTATACCTATTCTTTTTCAGCTCCTCGCGGAGGACTATGTAGCTCTCGTGGCGCGAGGGGGCTATTTCGCCGTTTGCTACGGCTTCGAGGATGGCACAGCCCTCCTCCTTGGTGTGGGTGCATTTTGTGTACCTGCACTTGGTCAGCTTTTCTTCAAACTCGGGAAAGGACCAGATAAGCTCGTCCTCCTCCATAAAGTGGAAGTTCTCGAAATCAAGCAGACCGAAGCCGGGGGTATCCGCAAGGTAACAGCTTTTGCCCTCCGAAAGCTCCACGGAAAGCAGAGTGACAGAGCGTGTGGTGTGGCGGCCTCTGCCCGTCTTTGCGCTGACAGACGAGGTACCGAGCTGAAAACCGGGGAACAGCATATTAAGGCAGCTTGATTTGCCGACGCCCGATGCGCCCGCAAATGCCGCAATCTTGTCGGGGAGTATCTCACACAGCGCAGTGCGAAGCTCCTCCTCGCCCCATTTTTCCTTTGCCGACACGGCAAAGGCGGGGAAGCCGGCGGAGGTATAGATGCGGATAAGCTCGCTTGCCGTATCGGGGGCAAGCTCGCACTTATTAATAATAAT
This sequence comes from Clostridia bacterium, assembly GCA_017382555.1. Lineage (GTDB taxonomy): Bacteria > Bacillota > Clostridia > Oscillospirales > CAG-272 > RUG12395. The sequence goes on along the minus strand of JAFOAB010000072.1, from coordinate 6,534 downwards.
GATAGGAGTTACGTTCTGTGCAACGCATGCGCAGGTCAGCTTGTCGATTGCAAGCAGGGAAGGATCCGGCTTTGCCGCCGCCGCGGTGATGAGCATATAATCAAGGTTTGCCATTGGGGGGCGGATAAGCTCGTTCTTTCTTTCAAGCAGTCTTTCCATCAATATACCGCGCTCGGCATCTACCTTGCCGTCATCGGTAATTTCAAGCTTTATTTCGGCATTATCGCCTACAAGGGGCGTTTGCCCCTTGTGGCGAAAAACTCCTCTTGCGGGGGTTTGTATAACCTCGCCGATGCCGATGGGGGAGCCCTCCTCAGCGCTTTCAACGCGCAGGGTGTAAAGCCCGCCAGAGCTGCCCGTTATGCGGCAGACAAGGCGCTTTTCGGTTTGATTCATCGCGTTACTCCGTGTAATTCGGTCCGCCGCTTATTACTACGTTGATCTTCGTAAGCGTAACGGGTACTCTGTCGCCCGCCTTGATGCTCTGCGAAAGCACGGTGCCTGCGGGTCTTTCGGAGCGGACGTAGGTTACCGTTCCAATGCCAACCTTGCTTCTGACGAGAAGGGAGTATGCCTCCGATTCATCCTTGTTTACAAGGTCGGGCACGTAGGTGTATTCAACGGTCTCGCCGCTGCTGACGTAAAGGATGATGATATCGCCCTTATTTACGGTAACGCCGGAAACGGGATGGGTGCTGATAACGCATCCGTCCTCAATTGTGGGGTGCGCCTGCTCGATTATCTTAACGCCAAAGCCGAGGGAGCGAAGCTCGATCTCCGCCTCGCGGCTGTCCCAAAGCGTGTAGTCCTTGATGCTTGCCTGCTCTGCGCCGAGGCTGACGGTAAGCACGAGCTTGACGGTCTGCGTTCCCGCAATTCGTCTTTCCTCATACGGTGCGGGGGACTGGGAGATAACGTAGCCCTTTTCGATGCTGTTATCGTGCACCTCAACTATCTCCACGCTGTAGTCCGCGCCGAGGTTTTCCACAAATTCCGTAGAATAAACGGCGCCGACACAGTTTGCAACGCTTACAACGCGCGCATCGCCCTTTCCGGAGAAGAAGAGGGTGTTTACAACAACTATTCCCGCAACTATAAGGCAAAGGAAAAATGCGGAAAGCACACCGAGAATGATGGGAAGCATAGAGCCGCCGCGCTTTTTGATGCGCGTGCTGTCCTGTGTGAGGTCGATGGGCTTGTTGGGGCGCTTTTTCAGCTTTTGCAGATAGTACATCATATTTGCGGCAGAATCAAATCTGTCCGCAGGGTTCTTTTCCATTGCCGTAAGAATGAAGGTTTCAAGACCCACGGGCACGTCGTGCTTTATATCACGCGGCTTCTTGGGGGCATTGTTTATCTGCATAAGCGCAATGGATACGGTGTTCTCACTGTCAAAGGGAAGCGAACCGGTTGCAAGCTCGTAAAGAAGCGCACCCAGGGAGTAGATATCGGAGCGCGCGTCGACTTTCTTGCCGCTTGCCTGCTCGGGGCTGATATAGTAAACGGTTCCGATCGCCTTATCGGTCTCCGTAACCGTTTGAGCGCTGGGTAGCTTTGCAATGCCGAAGTCCGTTACCTTGATGCTTCCGTCATCAAGTATCATAATGTTCTGCGGCTTTATATCGCGGTGTATAACGCCTCTGCTGTGCGCATGGTCAAGCGCCGCAAGTATCTGCTCCGTAAAGTTGCATATCTCGCCGAAAGAAAGTCTGCCGTGCTCGGACATATAGCTTTTAAGCGTGATACCCTCGATGTACTCCATAACGATATACTTAAGATTCTCGCTAACGGAAACGTCAAAGATATTTACGATATTCTGGTGCGAGAGCATTGCAACCGCTTTGGATTCGTTGATAAAGCGCCTTACGGCACCGTCATCATCCGCAAACTCCTCACGGAGCATTTTTACCGCAACGGTGCGGTCCATAAGGGTATCGTGAGCGCGGAAAACAACTGCCATTCCGCCGCTGCCGATAACCTCTTCTATTTTATAGCGTCGGTCAAAATGTCTGCCGACGTATTCCTGATATTTTCCCATTATGCATCCACCCTTTCTGCATTAGACGCGGAGGTATCAACGGCAACAGCCGTTATGTTATCGGTGCCTCCTGCCTGATTTGCGAGTGTAATGAAGGTGTTGCATACGTCCTTTGCGCTGATGGTGAAGTCGGAAAGTATCTTTTCCATTGCGCTGTCGTCAAGATGCGCGGTAAGACCGTCGGAGCAGAGGATAACGCGGGAATTTTCCGCAATCGCGACAAAGGTATCGGGCTCTACGTCGGCGGCAATGCCGATTGCGCGAGTAATTATGTTTCTTTGAGAATTGTATTTAGCCTCAAGCTCGGATATCTCGCCCATATCAACGAGATACTGTACAAAGGAGTGATCCTTTGAAAGCCTTCTGAGGCCGTTATCCCTTGTACAGAGATAAACGCGGCTGTCGCCTACGTTTATTCCGTAAAGAATATCGGAAGTTACGAAGGCAGCGGCAAGGGTAGTACCCATACCGCGGAGCTTTTCATTTTTTGCCGCCTCCGTAAATACCGCGGCATTTGCGGCCCTTGCGGCATCGGACATTGCGGCACCGATAGCATCGGCAGATACGGTAAAGCACTTAAGCTCGCTGTTATAATTCTGCTCCGCAAATTTGCGGCATTTATCGGCAAAGACTCTTGCGGCAAGCTCGCTTGCCTCACTGCCTCCCGCAGCACCGCCCATTCCATCGCATACAGCAACAAGCGCAAGCCCCGAGAGTATCTCTGCGGCAAAGAAGCTGTCCTGATTTGCGGAGCGCTTTATTCCTTTGTCGGTTGTTCCGTAGATTACCATAGGTGTATCCTTTCGGCTGTTTTATGTGGTCTCGCGCTTGCGGCGAAGCTGTCCGCAGGCGGCATCGATATCCTTACCGAGCCTTCTTCTGAGGGTTGCGTTCATACCGAGGCGCTCAAGCTCTGCGCAAAATGCGTAGGCCCTTGAATCGTCCGGTGTTGCAAAGCTGCGTTCCTTTACGGGATTAAGGCGGATAAGATTGATGTGAACGGGTGTTTTGCCGGGGAAGTATTTGCGCAGTAGGCTTGCAAGCCTTGCGGCATCCTCCAGCTTATCGTTCTGACCGTAGAGCAGAGTGTATTCAAAGCTTATGCGGCGCGAGGTGGAATCAAAATAGTCCTTGCACGCTGTAAGCAATGTGTCAAGCGGATATTTGCGGTTGACGGGCATAACGGCACTTCTTGCCTCGTCCGTTGCCGCGTGTAGAGATATGGAAAGCGTGATGGGCAGATCAGCCTTCTTTAATTCGTATATCTTGTCGGCAACACCGCACGTGGAAAGGGAAATGTGGCGATAGCCGATGTTAAGACCGTTCTCGTCATTTACAAGGCGTAAGAACTTTAACACGTTATCAAGGTTATCAAGCGGCTCGCCGATGCCCATCATAACTATGCCGCCGATCCTCTCACCGGAATCGCGCTGTGCCGCGCAAACCTGTCCGTAAATTTCAGATGGGGTGAGATCGCGTACCTTTCCGCCAATCGTAGATGCGCAAAACGCACATCCCATACGGCAACCTACCTGCGAGGAGACGCATATCGTGTTTCCGTGTGCATACTTCATCAGCACGCTTTCGACGTACTCGCCGTCAACAAGCTTGAAAAGGTATTTTACCGTACCGTCAAGCCTTGAGACCTGCTTTTGCTCAATCTCGGGCAATCGGTACTCAACGGATTCCGCAAGCTTTGCGCGGAGTGCGTTTGAAAAATTGGTTATTTCATCGATGCGCTTTCCGGCCGCATAAGCGGAGAAAAGCTGCTTTGCACGGAACTTCGGCTCGCCGATCGAGGCGAAAAATGCCTGAAGCTCCTCTATGTTCATTGAGCCGATATCGGGCTTAATTACGGTTTCTGTCATTTTGCGGCTCCTTTTTTACGGAAGCGGGAAATGAAGAAGCCGTCGCTTTCCGTTACGTGCGGAAGAAGTGTGAGCGCACCGTTTACGGAATGAAGCTCTCTTCCGTCGGAGGCCTTGAGCGTAAAGTCCTCCGCTTCAAACTCGCTGTGCTCGCGAAGGAATTTTTCTACAACCTCCTCGTTTTCAGCGCGGCGGAGAGTACAGGTGGAATATACAAGTCGTCCGCCCTCGCGGAGGTAGGAAACGCTTGCGTTCAAAATTTCATAAGCGGATTCAGCAAGCCCCTCCACGTCCTCTGCCGTCTTGCGGCGGACGTCGGGCTTTTTGGATGCAACGCCAAGGCCGGAGCAGGGAACGTCGCAAAGAAGGTAGTCAACCTTGTTTTTCAGCTTTGCGCGGGGCTGCTTTGCGTTCTGTATACCTGCTTCAAGAATAGTAATGCCGAGGCGCTTTGCACCGTCCTCGATAAGCGGAAGCTTGGAGCGATGGATATCAAAGGAGTTTACCTTGCCCTTGTTTTGCATATCCATTGCAATAGCAAAGCTCTTGGAGCCGGGTGCGGCACACACGTCGCACGCTGTTGAATCGGGTGTTGCACCGAGAATCTGCGCCGCAAGCTGGGATGCCTCGTCCTGAATCATATAAAGTCCCTCATTAAAGGCGGGGAGGGAGGTGGGAACGACGTCACCGTCGATAATTATACCGTTATTTGCAAAGGGGGTGGGTCTTGCCTCAAGCTCCGCGAAAAGCGGAAGAAGCTCGTCCCTTGTGGTGCGAAGTGTGTTTGCGCGGAGGGTAAGCGGAGCCTTTTTGCAAAGTGCATCGAGAATCATTTCCGCCGTATCCTCGCCATAGTCACGCACGAAGCTTTCGCATATCCACTCCGGGAATGAGTAATTAACGGAGAGATAGGGGATAAGCCCGTCCTCTTTTTTGGGAAGCACTACGTTGGGGTCGCGTAAATAGGAACGAAGAACCGCATTAACAAATCCGCGCTCGCCCTTTTGCCTTGCAAGCGCAACTGTCTCGTTTACTGCGGCATGCCCCGGCGTTCCCATATAAATAAGCTGATAAAAGCCGAGACGGAGTATATACTTTGTGAATCTTTCAAGCTCGTCAAGCGGTCTTGAGGAGAACTTGGAAATATAATAATCAAGCGTGATGCTTCTTTCGGTCACACCGTAAACAAGCAGGGTAAACAGTGCCTTGTCTCTGCGGTCCTCAAAAAGCGCAAGTCCGCTTGAAACGGCAAGGTTGATGAACTTTTTATCTCTTTCCGCATCGCAAAGAAAGCGCAGTGCGGCGTCTCTGACTTTATCCTTCATTTTGTCCTTTCGGGGGTCAATTCCTTCTTCGGGAATTTCCCGCAATGATGAGTAATCTGAGTATCTGTACAAGGGAGGTTGCGAGTGCGGCAACGTAGGTAAGCGCGGCAGCCGTCAGCACCTTTTTGGAGGCTGTGAGCTCGGTTTCGTTAAAGCGACGCGTTTCCTCCAGAGATTTTAGCGCGCGTCTGCTTGCGTTAAATTCTACGGGCAGAGTAACAGCCTGAAAGAGAGCCGCAAGACCGAAGAACGCAATTCCCGCATAGCAAAGCGAGGGAATTGCAAGGAAAAGCCCGATAAGGAAAAGCGGTATCGCAAGCTTGCTGCCGAAGTTGCAGGCGGGAATAATTGCGGCACGAACCTTCATCGGTGCGTATTCCTGTGCGTATTGGATTGCATGACCTGCCTCGTGCGCCGCGACACCGACAGCGGCGGCGGTATCCGCCCCGTAAACGGAGTCGGAAAGTCGAAGAACGTTTTCGCGCGGGTCGAAATGGTCAGTCAATTTGCCGCTTACACGCTCTATGCGCACGTTATAAAGGCCGTTGCGGTCAAGTATCATTCTTGCCGCCTCCGCACCCGTAACGGAATGAAGGAGGCGAGTTTTCGAATATTTTTCAAAGGTAGAGGTAACGTTTGCCTGAGCTATCAGTGCGAGTATCATAACGGGGAGGACAAGAACAACGTAGGTCCAGTCGATTCCGTAATAAAAGAGCATTATTCCTTCTTTCCGCAGAGAACGTCTCCGCAAAACAGCTTTCTGCCGCGCAGATAATCTGCGGCACCCATTTTCTGCTTGCCCTCGGGCACAAGCTCGGAAACACCGAGCACGGTGCCGCCGCCGCATGCGATAAGCAGATTCTTATCCGCCTCTATAACGGTTCCTGCGGGCTTATCTGTTTTTTCGTTTGAAATATAAGTTTTTGCTATTTTAAGCAAGCTGCCATTCGGCAAATACGCGCGGCACATCGGCACGGGGGAGAGTGCGCGTATCTTGTTGTGGCATACGGTTGCCGTTTCCGTAAAGTCAAGCTCTGTTTCCGCTCTGTCAATCTTTGCGGCGTGGGTCGCAAGGCTGTCATCCTGCGGGATGCGAACAAGCTTGCCCTCATATGCAAGCTGAACCGTTTCCACAAGCATCTCGGCGCCCATGGCGGAAAGCGCCTCGGAAAGCTCGCCGAGGGTTTCGTTTTCGCCTATCTTATGCTCACGCTTAAGAAGCATATCACCGGTATCTATGCCGTCTGCCATATACATGGTGGTGATGCCGGTAACGGGCTTGCCGTCCATAATAACGCGCTGC
>JAFOAB010000071.1 GCA_017382555.1 Clostridia bacterium | reverse complement strand
GCTTTCGCAAAGGCCCACGCGCAGTACCTTAACGCCGTGCTTATCGAAAATCTCAAGCACGTCGGCGGTGCGCTCCGCAGCCTCTTCAACGCCAAGCGGGGTATATTCACCGCGCTCGTACATACGGCAAAGCTCGGTATTCGGGAACACGACGGTAGGATAAACGCGCGCCTCAGCAGCGCCCATGGCGCAGATAAATTCGGCTGTGCGCTTTTCGCTTTCGCGGCTTGAGCCGGGCAGACCTATCATCATCTGCCCACCGAGTCGAAGCCCACGCTCGCGGATAAGGCGACACGCACGCTCCGTATCCGCGACGCAATGCCCCCTTTTACATAGCGAAAGAACGGCGTCGTCCGCGCTCTGCACACCAAGCTCCACAGCCTCAAAGCCGTATGAGATGAGCAGATCGAGTATCTCGCCGTTTATGTAATCGGGGCGGGTCGAGCAACGCAAGCTGCCGACACCGCCCTTATCGGTATATTCCTTACCAAGGGCACAGAGACTCAAAAAAAGCCCCCTGTCAATGCCCGTAAAAGAGCCGCCGAAGAAGGCGATCTCCTTTTCGGCAGCATCGGGAACGCACGCAAGTACTTCCTCAATTTCCCTGCGTGCATCCCCAATATCAAAGCTTTTATGTCCCGATATCTGCCTCTGATCGCAAAAAACGCAATCATTCGGACAACCGAGATGAGGCACAAATACGGGTATGTTTACGTGTTTTTTCATAGCTGACCGAATAATTGAAGCGCCTCTTTGGCCGCCGCCTGCTCCGCTTCTCTTCTTGATTTGCCGGTGCCGTGTCCGATAACGTTACCGGTAAGACGAGCCTCCACCTCAAACACCTTTTTGTGGTCGGGACCCGTTTCGGATACCGTTACGTATTCAAGCCTTTCGCCCGCAACGCTCTGTACGATCTGCTGAAGCGCGGTCTTGTAATCTGAGGTGACGGTACCGCTTTTCGTTTCCTCTATCCTTTTTTCAAGGAACGGGACAACAAAGGCGCAAACGGTTTCAAGTGCGTTCTTGCCGCTCTCTCCCGCGTCCAGATACATTGCGGCGATAAGCGCCTCAAAGGCATCCGCAAGTATGGATTTGCGCTCACGGCCGTTGGTTGCCTCCTCACCCTTACCGAGGCGGAGGTAGGAGCCAAGCTCCACCTTGCGCGCGTATATATCAAGCGCATCCTCACACACCGCAAAGGCGCGGAGCTTTGTAAGCTCGCCCTCGGGGCGATGTGCGTGGTCTCTGAAAAGATATTCTCCGGAAATCAGCTGAAGCACGGAATCGCCCAAAAATTCAAGGCGCTCGTTGCACAGCGTATGCCACGGGTCTCCCGCGGGCAGCTCGTTTGAAAACGAGGAATGCGTAAGCGCAAGACGCAGCTTTTCCTTATCTGCAAATACGTATCCGAGCTTTTTTTCAAGCTTGCCGTAATCCTCGGAATGAAGCATATTTACCCTTCCTTAGTATCGTTTTACTTTCCCTGCTCGCGTGCGGAAAGCTCTGCGGCTATACCGTCCACGATTTCAAGTGCGCGGGCGGCAAGTGCCTCGTTTTTCGCCTTCTTTCCGCCCTTTACCCTCTTATCAAGGGGAGCAATTATTCCAAAATTCACGTTCATGGGGTCGAATCTGCCGTTGGAGCCGCGGCTGACGTAGCAGCCGAGCGCACCGATTGCCGTCTTGTCCGAAAACTCGGGGCACTTCTCCCCTCTTACGGAAAACGCGGCATCAATACCCGCAAGCATTCCGCTTGCGGCGGATTCGATATATCCCTCAACACCCGTCATCTGACCTGCAAACCAAAGCGGTCTTTCGCCTATTACGCGGTAATGCCCGTCAAGAAGCCCCGGGGAGTTGAGATAGGTATTGCGGTGCATAACACCGAAGCGGAAGAACTCCGCATTCTCGAGTCCCGGTATCATACGGAAAACGCGCTTTTGCTCCGGAATCGCAAGATGGGTCTGGAAGCCGACAAGATTGTACATCGTGCCGTTTCTATCCTCCTTGCGGAGCTGAACGACGGCGTAAAACTCCTTACCCGTTTTGGGGTCGGGAAGACCTACGGGCTTCAAGGGTCCGTAGCGAAGCGTATCCTCGCCTCTTGCAGCCATAACCTCCACGGGCATACAGCCCTCAAACACGTTGGGGGCCTTCTGCGCATCACTGTCAAACTCATGAAGCTCGGCGGTGCGGGCATTGAGAAGCTCGTGAAGGAACGCAAGATACTCGTCCTTCTCCATAGGGCAGTTGATGTAATCGGCATCGCCCTTTCCGTAGCGGGAGGCAAAGAACGCCTTCTCCATATCCACGGTGGAAAAATCCACTATAGGCGCGGCAGCATCAAAGAAATTCAGCGTAGACGCGCCAAACTCACCCGATATCCAGCTTGCAAGCGGGTCGCTTGTAAGCGGCCCCGTAGCGATAATAAGCGGATTTTCGCTTATTCCGTTCGTCTTTTCCTCGGGTATTATTTCAATATTGGGGTTTGATCTCAGTTTTTCGGTTATATAGTCCGAAAACTTGAAGCGATCCACCGCAAGCGCTCCTCCCGCGGGAACACGGCATTCGTACGCCGCCTCCATAACGAGAGAGCCGAGGCGGTGCATCTCCTCCTTTAGGAGTCCGACTGCGTTTGTAAGGCAATCGGAGCGCAGGGAGTTGGAGCATACAAGCTCCGCAAAGCCGCCGTAGGTATGTGCGGGGGTACGCTTTTCGGGCTTCATTTCGTAAAGGCGCACGTGCGCACCGTATTTTGCCGCCTGCCACGCCGCCTCCGCACCCGCAAGGCCGGCGCCGTAAATATCTATGGTATTACTCATCGCTTTCGGTAATCTGCTCGGCGGGAAGCTCTGCACCCACGTAGCCGCAGGCCTTGTCTCCGCACACGAGACGGTTCTTGGATTTATTTACAAACATAGTCTTTCCGCAGTTCGGGCACTTCTCCGCCGTAGGAAGCATCCAGGAGGAGAACTGGCAATCGGGATAGTTCTCACAGCTGTAGAATGCGGAGCGACGCTTACCGCCGAATCTCATAACCACCTTGCCGCCGCAATCGGGACAAGCAATACCGGTGTCCTTGGTCTTCTGCTTGGTAAACTTACACTTGGGGTAGCTTGCACAAGCATAGAATTCGCCGAACTTTCCGGTGCGAAGTACGACCTCGCCTCCGCAAAGCTCGCACTTCATACCCTCTACGGGAGTGGGCTTTTCCTTGGGCTCTGCCTCCTTGCCATCCTTGCCGAGCTGCTTTGTGTTCTTGCACTCGGGGTAGTTGGGACAAGCGGCAAACTTGCCGTAACGGCCGTTTTTAACGACCATACGTGCACCGCACTTATCGCAAATTATATCGGTCTCCTCGGGGGCAAGCTCCACCTCGTACTTCTCGATGGATGCAAACGCATCCTCAAGCCAGACCTTAAATTCGCCGTAAAATCCATCAAGCACCTTGAGCATGGATTCAGAGCCTGCCTCGATACCGTCAAGGTCGCTTTCCATACGCGCGGTAAACTCGTAATCCATTATCTTGGGGAAATTCTCCTCCATGATCTTGGTGGTAAGATCACCAAGATTTGTGGGCTTGAGGCTCTTACCCTCGCGCTTTACGTATCCGCGCTGAAGAATGGTGGAGATAATGGGAGTGTAGGTACTGGGTCTGCCAATACCCATCTCCTCAAAGAACTTGATAAGGGAAGCCTCGGTAAATCTTGCCGGAGGCTCGGTGAAGTGCTGTACCTCGTTTATTTCGGAGGCAGTAAGGCTCTCTCCCTCGTCAAGCTGAGGGAGAGTGGTAACGAACTCCTGCTCGCGCTGATTCTTCTTGGAATCATCCGCGCTTTCCTCGTAAAGGGCAAGGAAGCCGGGGAACTCAACGGTGTAGCCGGTAGCGCGGAAGCTGTGTCCGCCGCAATCGAACTCCGCGTTTACGGTGTTCATAACGGCGCTTTCCATGCTGCTTGCAACAAAGCGCTCCCAAATAAGCTTATAAAGCTTGAACTGGTCGGTGGTAAGATACTTCTTTATGGATGCGGGCTCAATATTAACGTCGGTGGGACGGATAGCCTCGTGCGCATCCTGGGTGTTCGTGCTGTTTGCCTTGAACGCGTGGGGCTTTGCGGGGCGATAGCCTTCGCCGTACTTGTTTTCGATATACGCAAACGCCGCGTTCTGTGCCTCATCGGAGATACGGAGAGAGTCGGTACGCATATAGGTGATAAGACCGTGCGTTCCGCCGTTCTCGTGTCCGATATTAATACCCTCGTAAAGCTCCTGTGCCACCTTCATGATCCTTGCAGACTGGAAGCCGAGCTTTTTGGAGGCCTCCTGCTGCATGGTGCTGGTGGTGAAGGGGGGTGCGGGCATACGGTGCTTTTTGGACTTACGCACGCTTGTAGCCACAAGGCTCTTGCCCTGCATATCGGAAAGCACGCCGTCAGCGTCCTCCTTGCAGGTAAGGGACGCCTTCTTGCCGTCCTTACCG
>JAFOAB010000070.1 GCA_017382555.1 Clostridia bacterium | reverse complement strand
TTGCAATAAACTTTGCAACGGTTCCGCCGCCGCCAACGTCGATCTTGCCAAGCTCAGCCATCTGCCAGTTAACGTTATCCTTTTCAAGATATCCGCGAACCTTCGCAACGAACTCGGCGGAAGCGTCGTTAGTGCCACCCTTACCGCGTGCGCCGGTGTACTTTGCAAGCGAAACGCCAGAGGAAAGCATAGCCGCGTTACGAATCTCGAACACCTCGGGGAAATTGGGGTCATACGCTGCGCAAACGTCAGCGGAAAGGCACTCGGAATGAGCGCGAACTGTGTTCGCATTAGAGCCGGTAGCACTTGCAATCTCGTCTACAAGATCGGCAATAATGCGGCACTGCATACCGGAGTTACCGTCGCTGCCAACCTCCTCCTTATCGGCAAGAATGCACATAACGGTGTGCTTCTCGTCATTGCTGTCAAGAAGTGAGGTGAGTGCGGGATAAGCGCATACTCTGTCATCGTGTCCGTAAGCACCGATGAGCCAACGGTCAAGACCGATATCGCGAGCCTTGAATGCGGGAACAGCAGAAAGTTCGGCACTGATGAAGTCGGTTTCTACAAATCCGTACTTCTCGTTAAGAATACGGAGTACGTTAAGCTTGATCTCATCCTTGCCCTTGCCGTCAAACGCGGGAGAGCTGCCGGAAAGAAGATTGAGCGCCTCGCCGCTGATTGCGGAGCCGAGAGGGCGGGAGTTCTGGTCTGCCGCAAGGTGAGGAAGAAGATCGTTGATGTAGAACAAGGGATCTCCCTCGTCCTCACCGATAACAATCTCCTTGACGGTACCGTCAGCAAGCGCAACAACACCGTGAAGCGCGAGCGGTATAGCGGTCCACTGATACTTGCGGATTCCGCCGTAATAATGAGTCTTCAAGAAGCCCATACCGGAGCTTTCGTAAAGCGGAACGGGCTTAAGGTCGAGTCTGGGTGCATCGACGTGTGCCGCGGTGATCTTAATACCGTTCTCGGGAGATTCAGAGCCGATCTTAAATACGTAAAGGCTCTTGCCTCTGTTGTTAAGGTAATACTTACCACCGGGGATAAGCTTATCGCCAAGATTATACTCAACGTAGCCTGCGTTCTTTGCAAGCTCGATGCCGGATATTACAGCCTCACGCTCGGTTTTCGAGCTGTCAAGAAATGCCATATAACCCTTAGCGTAGTCAAGCGCAGCCTTCTTGGTATCCTCGTCGCTTACCTCAAAAAAGCTCTTTTTGGAGTAAACAAGCTTCTCCTGAAGAAGCTCAAGCTCGGATTTTTCTTTTACGTTTTCCATTGTTTTTACCTCGTTTATGTGAATTTTTTAATTATCAAGCTCAGGGTATAGACGCTTATAAATTTTCCAAGTCTCATTGATCTTTTCAACGTAGGCGCGCGTCTCGTCAATCGGTATTTCCTTCAAAACACCGTTTCCGTCGGAGTATCTTTCATCCTCAAGCCAAGAGTTGATTCTGCCAAGGCCTGCATTGTAGGCGGCAAACGCGGTATCCCAGTTGCCGTATTCAAGCTTGAGATATGAGATGAGATACGTTCCGTAACGTATGTTGGTTTCGGGATCGTACATAAGTGCAAATTCACTTTTTTCTCCAAGCTTCATTGCAACCCAATCGCAGGTGTCGGAGGTTATCTGCATAAGTCCAACCGCATTTGCGGAGGATACGGCATTGCTTTGAAAATCGCTTTCGGTTTTGATTATCGAATAAACGATTATCGAGGGAACGCCATACTTTTCCGAATATTTGGTCACTATCTCCTCGAATCCGCATGGATATGATTTGTATTCATATCGCTCGTACATTCTTGTGTAAATCAATCCGAACGATATTGAAAGGCCGATTATTATAAGCACGGCAAGGCTTCTGAATATAGCTTTTTTCATATGTCGTTTCCGTTATCGTGTATCTCAAGCAGATCGAGAAGCTTGAAGCATTTTTCGGCAAGCTCATCCTCTGTGCCGTTGTTTAGTATCGTATAGTCGCAACGCGAAAAGAAAAAATCATCACTGAGCTGAGAGCTTATCCTTTGCATTGCGGATTGATTTGATATGCTGTCTCTGGCAACAATTCGTTCGCAACGTTTTTCCTTATCGGCGGTTACGTAGACAGTGCAATCGCAAATGCTGTCCGCACCGGCCTCAAAAAGCTGAGGTGCGTCAACAAGAAAATAAGGAATATTGTTTTTCAAGCCTTCCGTTATCAATCGGTTCACCTCGGCAATGACCGCAGGATGTGTAATTGCATTCAAACGCTTAAGCGGTTCCTTGCTTTCGCTGCCGAAAACAATGGAGGAAAGCGTTTTTCTGTCAAGAGAACCGTCAGCCTTCAATATTTCAGGTCCAAACTCCTTAGATAGCATTTTGGTTAATGAGGAGGGAGTATCAACAAGAGATGCGTAAACCTTGTCGCAATTAATAACCGAGCCGCCGCGTGCGCAAAGATATTTACAAGCAACGCTTTTGCCTGCCCCGCTTCCGCCGGTGATGCCGATTACCATTATCGCAGACCTCCCAAAATACTATTTCACTACATTATAACAAAATGCGCGAATTATTGCAAGGGGTTTAGCATAAATTATAGTATAAACATATTAGGTGATTTATGGGAACAAATAATTCATTTTTTGCGGGAGCAAACTCTGAAAACGGTTTTATTTCTTACTACAGTAGTGTCGACTCGGATTCCGAAAACACGATGGTGTACAACATAGTAGGAGGTCCGGGAACGGGAAAATCATCTTTGCTGAACAAAATCTACGAATACGGGAAAGCGGCGGAATATGAATGTGAAAGATATTTCTGCTCATCCGACCCAAGCTCGCTTGATGCGGTTAAAATCTCAAGTCCCAAAAGCGGACGCAGAATTTTCGCTTGCGATTCAACACCGCCCCATCCGCGTCCTCTTACATCGCCCGGTGCGGTGGGCAAATTGGTGGATCTTACAAGGTTTTGGAACGAAAAAGAGCTGAGAAGAAACCGCCCCGCAATACTCAATCTACAGCAAAAAAAGAGCGAAGAATACAAAAAGGCTTACAGCAATCTGAAAATGGCAGGGATGGCTAACAAAGCATTGGTATTTGAAAGGATAACCCATCTGAAAAAGGACGTTATACACAATTTCATAGCCTCTTTTATAGAAAACAAAAACAATACCACGATAATAAAACGACCAGTTAGGGCAATTTCAATGAACGGAGTAAAAAGCCTTGATAATCAAGGCTTTGGGGCGAAGAAAAGATATTATATACCTGACCCCATCACTTGCTCCGCCGTATGTGAATACGTGATATCTTCATCGAATATTTTGGGGGAAATATGGGCAGCTCCGGATCCTATAACGGGATGCTTTTATAACGAGCTCTACTTCCCTGCTTCCTCTGTATGTATTTCGTGTGTTGATATTAATGGGGCTGCGATTACAAAGGAAGATATCATCGAAAGCTACGTGTTACCACAAGAATATATCACCACTTATAAAATACACAAGGAAGCGGCGCTTGCTCATTTAGAAGTTATACGTAAGATCCATTTTGAGATGGAAGCAATTTACGGAGCAACAATGGACTTTGAAAGAAAGGAAAAGTATGACCGGGAAATTGTGAAGGATATTTCATCAGTACTATAGAAAAAAAGGCGGTGTGCATTGCACACCGCCTTAAACGTTATTAAAGAGCAGATACGAGCTTCTCGGTATCGGATGCGATTACAAGCTCCTCGTTTGTGGGGATCATGTAAACCTTTACCTTGGAGTCGGGAGCGGAGAGAAGATTTACCTCGCCGCGCTTGAAGTTCTTGTTTGCTTCCTCATCAAACTTAATGCCGAAGAACTCCATATCCTTCATGATATCGGCACGGAGAGAATCATTATTTTCGCCAATACCCGCGGTGAATACGATTGCATCAAGACCGTTCATTGCGGCAGTGTAGGAACCGATGTACTTCTTGATCTGATATGCAAGAATGTCAATAGCGAGCTTTGCTCTCTCGTTGCCGTTATCAATAGCATCGTTTACGTCGCGGCAGTCGGAGGATACACCGGAAACACCGAGAAGACCGCACTTCTTATTCATAAATGCGTTCATCTCGTCGGGAGTGAAGCCTTCCTTCTCCATAATAAAGGGAACGATTGCGGGGTCCATATCGCCGCATCGGGTACCCATTACAACACCTGCGAGGGGGGTGAAGCCCATGCTGGTATCAATGCACTTACCGCCCTTAACAGCGGAGATGGAGGAGCCGTTGCCGAGGTGGCAGGTGATAACCTTGGTCTCTTCAACAGGCTTGTCGAGAAGCTTAATGCACTCAGCAGCTACGTAGCGGTGGGAGGTACCGTGTGCGCCGTAACGGCGAACCTGATACTTCTCGTACATTTCGTAAGGAATGCCGTATACGTATGCGGGCTTGGGCATGGTGGAATGGAATGCGGTGTCGAATACGAGAACCTGGGGAGTGCCGGGCATTGCCTCGAGGCATCCCTGAATACCCATGATGTGTGCACCGGTGTGAAGGGGTGCAAGATCGCGGCAAAGCTCAAGCTTTGCAAGCACGTCGTCGTTGAGAAGAACAGACTCAGAGAAGTAAGCACCGCCGTGGACGATACGGTGACCTACTGCCTCGATCTCGTTCATGCTCTTAACGCAACCGTAGTTGTCATCAAGAAGGCACTTAACAACGAGCTTGGTAGCCTCAGCGTGGTTAGGCATGCTTATCTCTGCCTCATAGGTATTACCGTTAATAAGCTGCTTGTGGGTAATCTTACCGTCAAGACCGATTCTGTCGCAAAGACCCTTTGCGAGAACTACGTTTCTTGTAGTATCGAAAAGCTGATACTTAAGAGAGCTGGAACCTGCATTTACAACAAGTACGTTCATTTTCTTTTCCGGAATAACCGGACACCTTTCTGTAAAATAATTAAACGCAAATATTATAAAGGATATTTACGAAAAAAGCAAGTAAATATTGATATTTTAACACTAATATTGCATTTTTTTTAATTTTGGTTTATGATATAAGCGAGGTGATAGAATGAAACGAGTTGCTATTATATCGGAATATGACCCATTCCATAACGGACATAAGTATCAAACGGATAAAGTCCGCGAGATGGGCGCGGAAGGCGTAGTGTCAATACTTGGCGGAACCTTCTCACAAAGAGGCAACTGCCATATTACTGATAAATACTTCAGGGCAAAGGCGGCAGTGCTTTCCGGCGGATGCGATTTGGTGCTGGAGCTTCCCTATCCTTACTCCTGCAGCGGTGCTGAATATTTTGCTGCCGCAGGCGTGCATATCGCCTCCAAATTCTGCGATTCGCTTGCCTTCGGCTGTGAATGCGATGATCCGCAAATTTTGAAGGAAATCGCGCTTTTTACCGTAAGTGATGAGTATATACAGATGCTTAACAAGCTTCGAAATGACTCACCTGAGATATCTTCCCCTCGATTAACGGAGATAATAATTAAAAACCACCTGTCCGATAAACATGCAGAGCAATCGGTTTTGCCGAACAATATATTGGCGATAGAATATTTACGCGCAATTTACAAGGGCGGTTACAATTTAGAGCCGATATTTATTAAGCGATACGGTGCCGATCACGATTCCAAGGTATCGCAAAATGGGATTTGCTCCGCTTCCCTATTGCGTGATAAAATCATAAATGATGAGGACTGGCTTGAGTTTTGTCCAAACGAAACAGCCGAGGTACTAAGAGAGGCGAAAAGCCTCGGCAAGCTTGGTGCTACACTCAAAAATGCCGAAAAAGCAGTTATATACGCCCTTCGCAACGTAAATAGCGAAATTGCCGACGAGTATGCTGAATGCGGAGGCGGTCTTGGCAGAAGAATCGTTAACACGGCATCAGGCGCGGAAGGGCTTGACGATATATATGCGAAGCTTGCCACCAAGAGATATACAAATGCAAGAATACGCAGAGCGGTTCTCTCCATGCTTAT
>JAFOAB010000069.1 GCA_017382555.1 Clostridia bacterium | reverse complement strand
TAGTGGGAGAGGTATGCGGCGGAGTTGAGGTTCAGGTTTACCTGAGAATCCCAGTACTCCATGGGCATCTTCTCGAAGCCGCCGAGAGGCATCTTGAGTGCGCCGCCCGCGTTGTTGATAAGCACGTCGATGGTGCCGAACTTAGCGAGGAAGTCCTCCATCATCTTCTTGCAGACGTCGTGCTCGCCTACGTTACCGCCGAGAACGATGGTCTGAACGCCGTAGCTCTCGCACTTAGCGGCGATCTTCTGTGCGCCGTCGGGATTGGTGTTGTAGGTAACGCCTACGTTGTAGCCTTCCTTAGCAAACGCGATCGCAGCAGCTGCGCCGATGCCGTTGGAAGAACCGGTAATAAGTACGTTCTTGCTCATTTTTTTCTCCTTGTGGAATTTATGTCTTTTATTTTATTTCTCTGATGTGCGCCGTGACGGTGTAAAGCGGTAGGAATAGAAAATCGGGCAGATAAGCGTTTACCTTGCGGGTAAGCTCCTTTGCCGTCTCTACTGCGTCCATACCCTTTTCGTTACACTCGCGCACGATGCGGTCATAGGTCTTTACCGCATCGCGGCATATGTCAAGGCATTTTACAACCTCGCTACCGCCGATGGCGATATCGCCTATGGGATCGTAGCTGTGACCGAGCAAAAGGTTTTCGGCATTCAGTGCGCTTATCCTCTCGATGCTTTCGCTGTAGGGGGTAAGCTCCATGTAAAGGCCGATGCCCTGGCTTACGGTGCCGTTTGCCTGAAGGCTGTCGCCGCAGATGACGGTCTTTGTAACCGTATCGTAGAAGCACACGGTGTCCGTATCGTGGCCGGGGGTCTTTACAAGCTGAAGTCTGCCGTTTACCGTCTCTCCGTCGCGGATGATTCCGTTCGGCTCCGTACCGCAAAGGCTTGCGGGTGCCTCGGGACTGTGCTCGGGGAATACGGAGCGGATAAGCTTGGAGTATTTAAGCGGGTCGCGAAGCTTCGGCAGCTGCTCCTCGGTGCAAAGCACCTTTATATCGGGGTTAAGCTCCTTTATGCGCTTGTGACCGCCTACGTGGTCGCCGTGTGTGTGGGTGCAAAGCAGATACGCGGCATCGCTAAGGCTAAGCCCCATTTCCGCAAGCGCGGGGATGAGCGTGTCATCCACCCTGTCCGCACAGTTTGCGGAATCGATAAGCACGTAGCCGCGCTTATCTCCCACAAGCACTATCGCCGTCCAAACGCTTCCGAACGGTACGCGGAGAGCGTAAACGTCTCCGCATACCCTTTCAAAGCGCGTCATTACTTTCTCTTGCAGTTCTTAACGGTTTCAACTACGCGCTCGGTGTGAGCCTTGATCTCCTCGTAGTCGCAGGTGTCCTTGGTGGGGTGGGTGAGACCGGTACCGAGAGCAACTGCATATGCGCCGTCATTGAACCAATCCTGAATGTTGTTGATGTTTACGCCGCCAACGGGAACGCAGCGAGCGTGGGGAAGGGGACCCATAACAGCCTTGATAAAGCCGATGCCGCCAACTGCGGTTGCAGGGAATACCTTAACAACGTCACAGCCGTACTCCATAGCGTTTACGATCTCGGTAAGGGTCTGAACGCCGGGCATATATACAACGCTGTAACGGTTGCAGAGGAGTGCAACCTCGGGCTTGAAGTTGGGGGCGATGATGAAGCTTGCACCTGCAAGGATGCACGCGCGTGCGGTCTCAACGTCAAGAACGGTACCTGCACCAACGAAGGAATCAAGTTTCTTCTCCTTAATCTCCTTTGCTACGGTCTCGATGATGTTGAGTGCGCCGGGGGTGCTCATGGAGATCTCAAGGATAGAGCAGCCACCGTCGCGGATAGCGCGGGTACGGGTCATTGCGTCTGCCTCGTTGTTATCGCGTACGATACCTACGAGACCGTTCTTGTGCATATTCTCAATAACTTTGATTCTCTGGATTTCCATTGTGTTATCTCCTTATCTCTGGATACGGCCGTTGCCGCTGCCTGCGATGAGGTTGAGCACGTCTTCCTTGGTGAAGCGTACGTAGTCGCCGTAGGTGGTGTGCTTGAGTGCGGAGCCGCCGATAGCGTACTCGATGATCTTCTGGTAGTCGTTATCGAAGTTACGGAAGCCGTAGATGAGGGAGCCGCCGAAGCTGTCGCCGCCGCCGATACGGTCAACGATGTTGGTGATGCTGTACTTACGGCTCTGGTAGAAGCCACCGTCGCGAATTGCGAGAACGCCGGACCAGTTGTTGTGGTCTGCGCTGATGCTCTCACGAAGGCTTACTGCGAGTGCCTTGACGTTAGGATACTTGTCCATAACGATCTTAGCGAGCTCCTTGTACATATCGGTGTCAAGCTTACCGGAGTCAACGCCGGTCTCAAGCTCGATGCCGAGGCACTTCTGGCAGTCCTCCTCGTTTGCGATCATAACGTCGATGTACTTGGCGATCTCGGGCATAACCTCGATAGGCTCCTTGCCCCACTTCCAAAGCTTCTTGCGGTAGTTAAGGTCGCAGGAAACGGTGATGCCCTTCTCCTTGCACTTCTTGAGTGCCTCGAGAGTAGCGTCGCAAAGGCTCTCGGAAAGAGCGGGAGTGATACCGGTTACGTGGAACCAGTCAGCATCTGCAAGGATGGTATCCCAATCGAAATCGCCGGGCTTAACTGCTGCGATAGCGGAATCGTCACGGTCGTAGATAACCTTGGAGGGGCGCATGTTGGAGCCGGTCTCGGTGAAGTAGAGGCCGAGGCGCTTGTTGGTCATCTTGATAGCGGAGGTGTCGATACCGAAGCGACGGAGCTCTGCAACTGCAGCTCTGCCGAGGTCGTTTGCGGGAAGAGCGGTAACGTATCTTGCCTCATCGCCGTACTGGCTTACAGCAACTGCAACGTTAGCCTCTGCACCGCCGAAGGTGCAAACCATATTGGGGGTCTGGAGTATCATCTCTCTGCCGGGAGGGGTGATACGGAGCATAAGCTCGCCGAAAGTAACAACTTTTTTCATTTCGTGATCTCCTTTTGAGTTTTTTTGTGGTTGTACTTGTTTATTTTTAGCTAATTTCATACAGATACATTTTACAACAACCCTACATTAATGTCAATTATTATTTTTATATTGGTACGCTTTTTTGTACCGAATATTTATTTTGGAGTAACGTATGCAA
Source organism: Clostridia bacterium (assembly GCA_017382555.1). Taxonomy (GTDB): domain Bacteria; phylum Bacillota; class Clostridia; order Oscillospirales; family CAG-272; genus RUG12395. The sequence continues at coordinate 2,168 of JAFOAB010000069.1, read as the reverse complement.
AAACCTATGTAAATCAATGCTTTCGATGGGTTAAAACGGCTGTTTTTCAAAAGGTTTTTGTACAACTCGCGGCATTTTGTGTAATTCGTTTTTCGGATGGCAAAATACGCGGAGATTTATTTTTCTGTAATGCGGAAAAAGATTATTTTAGTGTAAAACGGGGTTATATTTCGGCGGGGGCGGACATATGTTTTAGCGGATACGGGGCGGATATACGGCAAAAAGAGTGACAGATCCGCCCGAAAGGAGAAAAAATGGCAGAAAAAAAGGGTGTTTTATCGGCAAACGAGAGCTTCTTTACCGAGGAAATGTTCGGGGAAAATGTATTTTGTGACGTTTCGGAGGAGTTTACGCTTCCCGAATACGAGCCGGAAATCAAGAAAATACTTCGTGTAAGTGCACGCGTTTTGCCCGCGGGCAAGTACGTCGGCGGCGGCAGAGCGGAGCTTGCGGGTACTGTGGTGTACGGGATAATCTACTGCGGCTCGGAGGGTGAGATCGCCTCTGTCAGCCTCTCCTCGGATTACGAATTTGCGGTGCCGATGCTCCATGCGGAAAGGGAGCCTGCGGTGTATGCGGATACGCGTGCCGACAGTGTTGTGTGCCGCCCGCTCGGGCCGAGAAGGCTTCAGATCCGCACAAAGCTGAAAAGCAAGGTGGAGATGCTTGCGCGTGCCTCCGTTGTGGGGTGCGAGGCAGCGGAGGACGCCTGTCTTCTTCGCTCCGTGCGCTATGCCTCCGCCCGCAGACGCTTTACGGGTGGCGAGTTTGACGTCTCCTCCGATATTAAGCTGAGGGGTAAGCCCATCGCGTGCGACGGTAGCGTGGCGGTTACGGAGATACGCGCGGAAAAGGGAAGCGTTTTCTGCCGCGGTGAGGTCTGGGCGCGTGTTACCTGCGTGGATTCGGGTCTTTTGACCGTTGAAAAGAGAATACCGTTTGAAAGACGCTTTGAGGCGGATATAAGCGGTACGGAGGAGTGCCGTGCCATTCCGTTTTGCTGGTCGTGCGAATGCACGGGAGATGGGGAAAACGGTGAAATTTCCGCAATAATCGAGGTGGAGGCGGAGTGTGCCGCAAGCTTCCCCGTTTCGGTTACGGAGGATGCCTTTGTGTGCGGGCGTGAGTGCACCGTGGAGCGCAAAAGGGCCGAGCTTTCCTACGTTCGCTCTTGCTCCCTTATGAGGCTCTCCGTCAGCGGCAAGCGTATGCTAACGTCCGAGGAGGCGAGCCTAGGTGCTGTGTGCGCCCCGTGGTATGAGGTGGCGTTTGAGCAAACTCCCGCACAGAGTGAGGGGGTTGTAAGTGGCACCGTAACGGTGCATTGCATCCTTGCGGGGGGTGGCGCGGAATGCGCTCCCGCGCGTGTCGAAATGCCCTTTAAGACCACCGTGTGCGACGGCGGCGCGGGTAAGCTTTTCCGCAGTGCGTGTGCGGAGGTATCGGGCCTTAGGGTATACATCGAGGGCGGCTCGCTGTGTGCCGAGGGGGAGCTGTGGATAAGCGCGGTAATTACGGAAAAAACGCAGGATGATGCCGTCTGCTCCGTCAAGGCGCAGGGTGCGGAGAGAACGGAGGGCGGAAGCACCGTGACCGTTCTGTATCCGCAAAAGGGGGATACCCTTTGGTCGATAGCAAAGCAGAGGAGAGTTTCGCCCGAGGCACTTTGCAAAATGAACGGCATGGACGATGGCGCGTGTGCAGACCCGAACGCGGCGGATTCGCTTGATGGGGTTAGATGCTTGATGATAATGAAATGACGGCATAAAACGGGATATCCGGATGCCGGTCTCTACGCGGAGCGTCGAGGCGCCGTCCTCACACGGGACGTCGAGGCGCCGTCCCCTACTTGAAAAATCCCCTGCGGTGTGATATAATCGGATCACAACGCAGGGGGTGCTTTTATGAAAAAACGGAACACAAAAAATATTAAAGGCGAGTCGATAGTGCGGATAGCGGGATACGCTTGCGGTATCCTTATTTTCGTGCTGTTCTTTTCGTATTTTATCCGCCAATTCTTCTTCCCCGAGGGAACAAGCCCGCGCGTGCTTGCAATTCTTGTTTCGTGCGCCTCCTCCTTGCCGCTGATAATATATCCGATGCTCAAAAAAATCCTTCCGCGCCTTGCTTTTGTGCTTCTTTGCGTCTATACGGTTCTTGCTCTGTTC
>JAFOAB010000068.1 GCA_017382555.1 Clostridia bacterium | reverse complement strand
TTTTTTGTAATAATTATAGGAATACACCACGGGTATCAAAACTATGGCAAGAAATGTCGCAAGGGTTGCGACGGCATTTACGGGTGCGGGCAAAAATGCGCAGGCAAGAAGCACGATACCGCCCACCGTCCACACCTTACCGCCGATGCGGTGCGTAGCGTTCCAATTTTCCTCGCTTTCCAAAGTCCACACGATCTTGATACCAAGGCTGTAATTCTGCTTGCATTTTGGCAGATAATTGCCGATAATGAGTATCATAGAGCCCACAAGAAGCATTAGAAGCATATCCGCCCTTATCTTATAGCCAAGGGCAGTTCCGTACATCACGAACCCAAGTACAAGGGAAATAACGGGAATAGCCCAGATAATAATATTGACGGGCTTGACGTTCTGCCCCTTGTTTTTGGGATCCAGCGTCATGCCTACGATGCAAAGCCAATTAACTCCAAGCAAAAACAGCGGCAAAAAGAACACCGCAAATGCCTTGCTTTCGTAATTATCCACCTCGCCGTTTGCGTTCCAATGGACGGGTATCTCGTCGGGCAATACGTTCCACGCCAAAAGCCCGAAAACCATGGGCAGAAGAATTAAAACGGAAGCTATTATAAGCTTTAACTTATTATTCTTTATCATCATTTTCTCCCTTCAATGCCGCAAGCCAAAGCATGATCTCCTCAAGCACCGAGGTGTTCAGCTCGTAGTATATAAACTTCCCTTCTCGTTTGTCGCGTATGAGGTCCGCATCCTTCAAAACCGAAAGATGCCGCGATATGGACGCGCCCGTAACGGAAAAATGCTCCGTTATCTCTCCTGCCGACCTTCTTCCCGATTTCAGCATGTTCAGTATCTCACGCCGTATGGGATCCGCAAGAGCGCGCAAGGTGTTTTGAAGTCCCATTGCTCCTCCAAATCATTTAACATTTAACCTAATTGTTAAATGTATTATAACACACGAAAAAACGAATGTCAATACCTAAAAGTGCCCCGACGAGATCCTTCACTGCGGCGTTTTCACTTTGTCATTCTCGAGCGAAGCGAAGAATCTGAGGGAAAACGCCTCCGTTCAAGGATGACCCGTCGGGGCGTGCTTTATTTATCTATATCTATCTTTATGTTACCGGTATCGGTCTCTATCTCACACAATCCACCCTCTGTGGACGTGGGAACGTTAATTTTTCCCGTATCTGATCTTGCGGAGAATATCTTACTGCTCGCAAAGCTGCCGCTTACGTCGCCCGTGTCGGTCTTAACTTGTACCGACGATGCATCACACCTGTCAAAACGGATATCGCCCGTTGTTCTCGTTACAACAAGCCTTCCCGTTGCAACAACGTTTTTGAGAGTGATATCGCCGGTATTTCCCGTGGAAACAAGCTCCCCACAGCTTACGTCGGTAAGCGTTGCCTTGCCTGTGCTTACCAGCACCGTAACGGTACCGACACAGCTTACGCCGCTTGCGCCGATATTACCCGTAGAACAACGGAGTGAAATATCCTTCGCGGAAACTCCCTCCACGCTTATTTTTCCCGTGGTCGCCTTTATTTTGATCTGCCCCTTTGCAGAGGCGTTGCATATAACGTTGCCCGTGCTTAAGGATATATCAATTTCGCCGAAGGAAAAGCTATCGGGCACGCTGAC
>JAFOAB010000067.1 GCA_017382555.1 Clostridia bacterium | reverse complement strand
CTCAGCGCTATCGGCGCAGGCAAGGAGTGCGCTCCCTATAAGCAGGTTCTTACCCACGGTTGGGTAGTTGACGGCGAGGGTAAGGCAATGCACAAGTCCCTCGGCAACTCCGTTTCTCCTCTTGATCTTATCAAGAAGTACGGTGCCGATCTCGTTCGTCTCTGGGTTGCATCCTCCGATTACCGCGTAGACGTACGCGCATCTGAGGCTATCTTCAAGCAGCTCTCCGAGACCTACCGTAAGGTTCGTAACACCGCGCGTATTCTTCTCGCAAATATCGGCGAGGATTTTGATCCCAACAATGATATCATCCCCACAAGCGAGCTTCTGCCCCTTGACAAGTGGGCTGTTTGCCGTGCTAACCGCCTTATCAAGGCTTGCCGCACCGCTTATGAGGATTATGAGTTCCACCTCGTATATCGCGAAATTAACAACTTCTGCACCGTTGATATCTCCAAGCTTTACGTTGATATCACCAAGGACAGAATGTACTGTGAGGCAGAAAATTCTGCGGCTCGCAGAAGCGGTCAGAGCGCAATGTACTACATTCTCGATGCTATGACCCGTCTGCTTGCTCCCATGCTTGCGTTCACCGCAAACGAGATCTGGACGTCCATGAAGCATCGCGCAGAGGACGATGCAGAGCACGTTCTGCTTGCAGGTATGCCCGAGTACGATGCATCTCTTGAGGCTTACGCAGATATCGAGGAGAAGTACGAGCAGCTCTTCAACCTCCGCGATGAGGTTATGAAGGCGCTTGAGGTTGCACGTGCCGATAAGCTTATCGGTAAGAGCCTTGAGGCGAAGATTGCTATCTACACCGAGGACGATGAGGCTTACTCCATCCTTTCCGGCTTCGATGCAGAGGAGCTTAAGACCGTATTCATCGTTTCCTCCGCTACTCTCGTTAAGGGTGCTTCTGCCGAGGCATTCAGCGAGGAGGGCGCAAAGCTTGCCGTTAAGGTTGAGCTTGCCGACGGCGTTAAGTGTGACCGCTGCTGGATGTACTCCGAGGAGAGCTTTGAGGACGGCGAGGGTCATCTTTGCCCCCGTTGCCGCGCAACTCTTAATAAGTAAATATTTATCGGTCAAGGCTGTTGTGATTCGTTGCAACAGCCTTGCCGTAAATTAGGGTGTTTTATGTTTTTGATAATTTTAAGCATTTGCGTGCTGGTGGGAATCGACCAGCTTACAAAATGGCTTGCCGTCGTTAATTTCAGCGAGTCGCCTGATATGGTATTCATTCCCGGCCTCGTGGAATTTACGTATCACGAAAATCCGGGTGCCGCGTGGGGAATGCTGCAAAATCACCGTTGGGTGTTTATGCTCACCTCCACGGTTGCCATTATAGGTATTTTGATCTATCTTGCGAAAAACCGCAAAAATCTCCATTCTATGACCGTGATTGCCTTCACGCTGATAGTTGCGGGCGGTGTGGGAAATATGATCGACCGCGTGCTTATCGGCTACGTGGTGGATTTTATCAATTTCCTGTTCATTGATTTCCCGGTGTTTAATTTTGCGGATATGTGTGTTACCGTCGGTGCGGCGGTGATGATAGCGTGGTTGCTTTTTGTGGATCTTCCTTCGTCTGTAAGGGAAGAAAAGGCGAAAAAGGCGAAAACGGAGGAAGAGCAATGATCTTCACGGTAGGTGAGGAATCTCGCGGTCAGAGGCTGGATGTTTTTCTTGCGTCGGCAGCGGATATCAGCCGCTCTGCGGCGGAAAAGCATATAGCTGCGGGTATGGTACTGCTGAACGGAAAACAAGCCACGAAAAAAAGCGTTGTAAACGTCGGAGACGAGGTGAGCTATGATGCTCCCGAGCCCGTGGAATGCAAGGCTGTGGCGCAAAATATCCCCCTTGACGTCGTTTATGAGGATAGCGATATAATCGTTATCAACAAGCCCGTTGGTATGGTTGTTCATCCCGCGGCGGGAAACCCCGACGGTACTCTTGTAAATGCTCTGCTTGCGCATTGCGGAAGCAGTCTTTCGGGCGTTGGTGGGGAATTGAGACCGGGTATTGTGCATCGTATAGATAAGGATACAAGCGGTCTTATTGCCGTTGCAAAGAACGATGCCTCGCACATTGCTCTTTCTGCACAGCTTAAGGATAAGACGATGAGCCGCGTTTATTTTGCCATTGTAAGAGGCAATATAAAGGACGACAGCGGCAGAATAGATAAGCCGATAGGCAGAAGCTTGAAGGATAGAAAAAAGATGGCAATTATGCCCGACGGCAGGGAAGCGGCAACGCGTTATTACGTCGTTGAGCGCTACGAGGGCTGGACACTTCTGCGCCTGGAGCTTGAAACGGGCAGAACGCACCAAATTCGCGTGCATATGTCGTCTGTTGGACATTCCCTAATGGGAGACGCGGTGTATTCCTCCGCTAATTCTCCGTTTGAAAATAAGCACAAGGCGCTTATACCCGGCCAGATCCTTCACGCGGCGGAATTGAGGCTTGTGCACCCCAAAACGGGTGAGGAAATGAGCTTTTCAGCCGATTTGCCCGATAATTTCAAGAAAATTATCGAGATATTAAGAGGTTCATCTAACAACAAATAAGAAAATCAAACGTTCATCTAATCGTTAGTCAGAGGGATATATAAAGATATTATGAAAAGAACGCTTAAGGGATCGACAATGCTCGGTCCGCTCCCGCCTGTGATGGTCAGCTCCAGACTTGGGGATAAGGATAACATATTTACAGCCGCATGGACGGGCACGATAAATACCCGCCCGCCCAAAACGTACGTCTCCATACGTGCAGAGCGCTATTCCTATAATATGATAAAGGAGAGCGGTGTTTTCGTTATCAACCTCACACCGTCCTCTCTTGTCGGAGCCGCAGACTATTGCGGAACATATACCGGTGCAAAGGTGGATAAGTTTGCCGAGTGCGGACTGACAAAGGAAGAGGCAACGGAGATAAACGCTCCGATGATAGCGGAATGCCCCGTCTCGCTTGAATGCAAGGTATTCGATATAATTCCGCTCGGCAGCCACGATATGTTCCTTGCCGATATACTTGCCGTCAACGTATCGGAGGAGCTTTTTGATAAAGAGGGAAAGATACATATGGAGCGCGCGAATCTTGCCGCATTTTTGCACGGAACGTACTATTCTCTCGGTGAAAGACTCGATAAAATAGGCTGTGGTATTATAAAGAAAAGGAAGGAAAATAAGCGCAAAAACACCCCTAAAAAGCCCTTCGAAAAAAAGTGAAAAAAATTTAAAAAAAGTTCAAAAAAGGTGTTGACTTTTCAAAACCCCTGTGCTATAATAACTCTCGTCGCCGGGCAAGAGAACAAAACGGCGAAGGTCAAAACGGGAGCATAGCTCAGTTGGGAGAGCATCTGCCTTACAAGCAGAGGGTCACAGGTTCGAGCCCTGTTGTTCCCACCACACGGCCCGGTAGTTCAGTTGGTTAGAACGCTAGCCTGTCACGCTAGAGGTCGACGGTTCGAGCCCGTTCCGGGTCGCCATTTTCTTTTTTTGCCTCTGTAGCTCAGTTGGTAGAGCAGAGGACTGAAAATCCTCGTGTCGTTGGTTCGATTCCGACCGGAGGCACCATTTGCGGATGTAGCTCATCTGGTAGAGCGCCACCTTGCCAAGGTGGAGGTAGCGAGTTCGAGCCTCGTCATCCGCTCCAACAAACACTCCGGTGTTTTTTTACATAGTGAGT
>JAFOAB010000066.1 GCA_017382555.1 Clostridia bacterium | reverse complement strand
TCGAACTTAACGCAGGCACGGTCAACGTCGGGAGTGATGCGAACCTCCTTAATGTAGTTCATACCGACAGCCTCAAGCCATACGCTCTGCCAGATACCGCTCATGGGCGCGTACCAGCATGCGAAGTTCTCGGGGCGGAAGCTCTGCTTACCGCGGGGCTGCTCGGTGTCCAGTCTGTCCTCGCACATAACGGTGAGGTGGTGCTTCTTCTTACCGTCGCACTTTACGTGGTTGGTAATGTCAAATTCAAAGGGGGTGTAGCCGCCCTCGTGCTCGCCGAGGAACTGACCGTCAAGCCATACCTTGGTGATGTAGTCTGCGGCGCCGAAGTGCAGAAGCACTCTCTTGCCCTCAAACTCTGCAGGTACGGTAACGGTGCGGTGGTACCATATATAATCGGAGTGGCGTCTGTCATTGATGCCGGAAAGCTCGCACTGATAAACGAAGGGTACGGTTATCTTGGTGTCAAGGGAGCTTCTGCCCTGCCACTTTTCAGCCTCACCGATGCCGCTTTCGTCAAACGCGAAATCCCATTCGCCGTTAAGGCAAAGCCAGCTTTCGCGATATTTGTCGGGACGCGGATGCTCGGAACGGGGTATCTGCTTTGTCATGATGATTCCTCCAAAATTACAAAAAGTTGTTGTGGTAATAAAAAATTCAAAGTAATATTTTGTTTATATAAAGGGATTTTTTGCACATTCGCCCTTATACAATATCATTATATATTATAAAAAGTTGCTTTTCAATAGGTATGGAGAAATTCATCGTATATGAAATAGTGCGTTAGGCGCGGGATAATGTCCGCCACTGCGAGGCGCGGACAAATATCAAATCAATTCATTCTGTTTTTAAGGCGCAAATTATCGGCGATAAGGGCGATGAACTCGCTGTTCGTGGGCTTGCCTCTGCCCGTTTGCACCGTGTAGCCGAAGAAGGAATCGAGCGTATCGACGTCTCCCCTATCCCACGCAACCTCAATTGCGTGACGTATCGCGCGCTCGACGCGGCTGGTGGTGGTCTGGTACTTCTTTGCCACCTGCGGGTAAAGCACCTTCGTTACGCTGTCGATGATCGTGCTGTCCTGCACCGTCATAAGTATTGCGGTGCGCAGATATTGGTAGCCCTTTATGTGTGCGGGGACGCCGATGCGGTGGATAATGCGCGTTATCTGCGATTCGAGATCGCTTTCCGTGGGGGCGGCTTGCTCTGCGCCGAGGAAGTGTGTTCGCCCCGCAACGACGGAAAGGATGTGGCTTGCAAGGCTCTCCGGCGAATATGGCTTCGGCAGACACATATCCGCGCCCGCGCTTGCCGCCTCAAAAAGCACACCGTTGCCCTTTGTGCCGGAGGTAACTATCAGGTACGTCCCCCTTGCGCTCGGCTCGGGCGTGCGGAGCTTGCGTATGATCCCGATGCCGTCGATGCCCGAAAGCCAAAGGTCGATGACCGCCGCCGTGTAGCCACCGCCCTGCAGGCGCTTCAGCGCTTCCTCTCCGTTTGAAACCTCGTCAACGGAAAAAATGCTTGCGGCGGCGAGCGCACCCCTCAGTTTTTTTCTTTCCTCGGCATTTTCGTCGGCAATAAGAACTTTAATGTTATATTCCATAGTTTTTCTCCGTTTATCTGTTTATTTGTTTTTCCATATTCTAACATAATTACCAAAAAATAGCAATAAGAACCGCAAAACAATCTTGCACAAAGATAAATGGTAAAAATTGGTAATGATATATAATTTGAATAAAATACGATTTTTTACATCTTTTTTGTGTAAAAAACGACACCGCTTGCTTTTTTTGATCTGCCGTGTTACAATTTAGCTATTAAATATGTGAGGTGTATTATGAAGAAGCGCAAGGGCCTTCGCCGTTTTATGGTAATCGTTTCCGTTATCGTTCTGTTTTTTGCGGTAATCAACATCATTCCTCCGAAAAAGAACGTGGAAAGCAACCCCTTCGTTGTTGCGGAGGGCGAGCTGCCGATGATCGCGGCACACCGCGGCGGTAGCGTAAGCAACCCCGAAAACACTCTGCTTGCGTTCAGGGAGGCGGTCAACACCATCGGTGTCGATATCCTTGAGGGCGATATGTATCTTACAAAGGACGGGCATCTCGTTTTAAATCACGACAGCTACGTCGACGAGACCTGTAATATAAACGGTGATATTTTGCTTGACGAGGTTATTGCTCTTTGCAAGGATAAGGCAAACCGCCATTACATCTCCGATATGACGCTTGCGGAGCTTTCGCAGTACAACTTCGGCTATTATTTCGAGGATAAGGAAGGCAACCGTATATATAAGGATGCCGCCGATCCTACCGCGCTCGGTCTTCAGATGGTAACGCTGGAGCAGCTTTGCGAGGAGTTTTACGAATCTCATCCCGATCTGCTTTTCATTCTTGAGATAAAGCCCTCCGGCGATCTCGGTCGCGAGGCGTGTGCCAAGCTTGCCGAAATTCTTGAAAAATATCCGGCGTATAAGACTAATATGGTTATCGGCACCTTTAACGATGAGATAGAGCTTGAGTTAAAGGAAAAGTATCCCGATATCCTCCGCGGTGCGCCTATGGGAAGCGCGGCAAAGTTCGTGTTCACCCAGTATTTCGGCGTTAATATCTTTGATAACGGTGATTTTGCCTGCCTGCAGATACCGATGTCCTATGACGTGGGTGTGGAGGTTCCGCTTTGCAGCGTTGGGCTTGTTAAGCGCGCCCACCGCCGCAACATTGCAGTTCAGTATTGGACGATAAACGATGCGGATGAAATGCGCAGACTGATAGAGATGGGTGTTGACTGCATAATGACAGACGACCCGGTGCTGATGAAAGAAATTCTTGAGGAATATAAGTAATGCAATCATTTATTTTTGCTTTAAATGCCGTATTGCCGATACTGTTTACTGTAGCAACGGGATACGTGCTGAAGCGGCTCGGCTTTATGAATCCGGAGTTTTGCAAAAGGTCAAACCGCATTATCTTCCGTTGCTTTTTGCCGTGTCTTCTCTTCCTGAATATTTACAAGATGGATGCCTTCGGCAATATGGGTGGCTTTATTCTTTACGGCGTGGTTGCGCTTTTTGCGGTATTTTTCTTCGGTATATTTGCAAGCTCCCTTGTAACGGATAACGGCGCAAGGCGCGGTGTTATCGTTCAGGGCACCTTCCGTTCCAATTACGCACTTGTGGGAATTCCGCTTGCGGGTCTTCTGTTTGGTGATGAGGGTGTTGTCGCCGCAACTCTTATGAGCTCTATAAGCGTTCCGATGCTCAACATCTTTGCCGTCATATCCCTTACGGTGTTCAATAAAAAGGATGGCAAGGTCAAAATTGGCGATATTTTGCGTGATATAGTAAAAAACCCCCTGCTTCAGGGAATTCTTGCGGGTGTTGTTTTCGTTTTCGTGCGCGGAATTTTTGAGGCAAACGATATCGGCTTCCGCCTTTCCAACATACAGCCCGTTTA
>JAFOAB010000065.1 GCA_017382555.1 Clostridia bacterium | reverse complement strand
TTCATTTTGCGGGTCTTAAGGCCGTTGGCGAGTCTGTTGCCAAGCCTATGCTTTACTACCACAACAACCTCACCGGAACCCTTAACCTTTGCCACGCAATGGAGGAGTTCGGTGTAAGAAGAATCGTATTCAGCTCCTCTGCTACCGTATACGGCAAGCCCGACAGCGTGCCGATACGCGAGAACTTCCCCCTCCGCACCACCAATCCTTACGGCGAGACCAAGCTGATGATCGAGCGTATCCTTTCCGACATTACCGTTGCTTATCCGGAGTGGAGCGTATCCATTCTCCGTTACTTCAACCCCATCGGTGCACACGTAAGCGGCCTTATCGGTGAGGACCCCAAGGGTATCCCGAACAACCTGCTTCCTTACATCACCAAGGTTGCGGGCGGTAAGCTTCCTTGCCTCTCCGTTTACGGAAACGACTACAATACCCACGACGGTACGGGTGTACGCGATTACATCCACGTTGTTGACCTTGCAAAGGCGCATCTCTGTGCGCTTGACAGAGCCGCAAAGGTAAAGGGAATTGAGTACTTTAACATCGGTACCGGTAACGGTTATTCCGTTCTTGATATCGTTGCCGCTTACGAGAAGGCAACCGGCATCAAGATCAACTACAAGATCGTAGACCGTCGCCCCGGCGATATCGACGAGTGCTATGCGGATCCCGCAAAGGCAAAGGAGCTCCTCGGCTGGGAGGCTCAGTACGGTATCGAGCGTATGTGCGAGGATAGCGCACGCTGGCAGAAGCTTAATCCCGACGGATACGGCGAATAATGCAAAACGAATATCTTAGCTGCCGTTTGTGTCCCCGCCTTTGCGGCGGGGACAGAACGCAGAAGGCGGGACGCTGCGGCGGCGGGGCAAGTACCCTTGTTGCCGCGGCTTCTTTGCATAAATGGGAGGAGCCCTGCTTTTCGGGTGAGCGCGGTGCGGGAACGGTCTTTTTCTCGGGCTGCTCGCTTGGCTGTGTCTTTTGCCAAAACAGGGAAATAAGCATCGATAAAAAGGGTGAGACGGTAGACGAGGCGCGCCTTGCGGAGATCTTCCGTATGCTTGAAAATGCGGGCGCGGAATGTCTTGACCTTGTCACTGCTACCCATTTTGCGCCGTCTGTTTTTGCGGCGCTTGACATTGCGGGGGTAAATATCCCCGTTGTTTGGAATACGGGCGGATACGAGCTGCCCGACAGAATACCCGAGCTTTGCCGACATATCGACGTGTATTTGCCCGATATAAAATACTGTTCCTCGGAGCTTGCCGACGAGCTTTGCGGTGCGCCCGATTATTTTGAAAACGCCCTTGCGTCCCTCGTTGCCGCGGTTGATGCGCTCGGGGAATGCCAATTTGACGAAAGGGGCATAATGCGCCGCGGCGTGGTTATGCGCCATCTCGTTTTGCCCGGCAGCAGGGAGGACAGTGTTGCGGTGCTGCGAGCCGTTGCCAAAGAGGTGGACGTCTCCAAAATTCGGCTCAGCCTTATGAGCCAGTTTACGCCTATGTTTACCGAGCATCTGCCGAAAAGGCTGAAGAGAAGGCTTACGAGCTTTGAGTATGCCGAGGTGCAGAGGGTGGCGGATGAGCTCGGCTTCAGCGGCTGGTGTCAGGCGCGAAGCTC
>JAFOAB010000064.1 GCA_017382555.1 Clostridia bacterium | reverse complement strand
CTACGAGCTTATCGAAAATATGTTCAAAACGCTCAGGCAGGTATTTAAGACAGATTACATACATATCGGTATGGACGAGGCGCATATGCTCGGTCTCGGCAAATATCTCGACAAAAACGGCTTCAGAAACAGATTTGATATATTAAGCGAGCATCTTGCACGTGTGGTTGAAATTTCCGAAAAATACGGCTTTAAGCCCATTATGTGGTCGGATATGTTCTTCCGCCTTGCCAATCACGGCGAATATTACACGCTTGAGGACACCGTTACCGACGAGATAGTTGCGAAATGCCCTGCAGGTGTGGAGCTTGTGTATTGGGATTACTATCACAACGATATAAGATATTACGATAATATGATTGCACAGCACAAGAAGTTTAGCCGCGACGTTTGGTTTGCGGGCGGCGCTTGGTGTTGGAACGGCTTTGCACCCTCAAACAAATGGTCGCTTGAATCCATGAGCGTTGCAATGAAATCGTGCGCCGCAAACGGTATTGAAAACGTGTTCTTTACCATGTGGGGCGATAACGGCAAGGAATGCTCCTTCTATTCGCTTCTGCCCGCATTGTTTGCCTTCCGTAAGATTTACGATGGCGTTACGGACGAAAGTGAGATCAAGCGTCTCTTTAAGGCGGAAACGGGCGAGGATTACGATGCAATGATGGCACTCGATCTGCCGAACAGAGTATCACCCGACGACGTTATCCTTTCGAACGTGTCGAAGGTTATGCTTTACAACGATCCGCTTATCGGAGTGTTTGATACCGTTGCCAATCCCGCGGCGGCAGAGGAATACAAGGCGCACGCGAAAACGCTTTACGGATACGCAGGAGACAGCAAATACGCATATATATTTGAATCCGAGGCGGCGCTGTGCGAGCTGCTTTCCGTAAAATACGACATCGGAATGCGTGCAAGAAAAGCGTATGCGGAAAAGAACAGGGAAGAGATGCGGGTGATTGCCGCAGATATGGAGCGTGCGATAGAGCTGCTTGATATCTTCCACAAAAAGTTCAAGACCCTTTGGATGAAGGAAAATAAGGCGTTCGGCTTTGAGGTGCAGGAGCTTCGCCTGGGCGGATTGATGCTCAGGCTTCGTTCCGCTCGTGAAGTGTTTGAGGCTTACGCGACGGGAGAATGCGACAGCATTGAGGAATTTGACGTTGAGCTGCTTGATCATCTGCGCCCCGGAACGCGTGGTAAGATGCCACGCCTGAACGTATGGTCCACCATCGCTTCGCCAAGCGTTATATAAAGGAGAAAAGTAATGAAAAGATTAAGTGCGGTCGTTGCAGGCTACGGAATGCGCGGACATATATATTCCAAGCTGCTGAAGCAGCTTTCCGAAGCTACGGATATCGTTGCAGTTGCGGAGCCCGTTGATATACGAAGGAATCTTGCAAAGAAAATTTGCGGAATTTCGGACGATGCGCTGTACCTCGATTGGCGAGAGATCGCATCTCAGCCGAGGATGGCGGATTTTGCCATAATCGGTCTGCAGGATGCCGACCACTATGAGGCGGCGCTTGAATTCATTGCCAAGGGCTACGATCTGCTCCTCGAAAAGCCGATGGCGGTTACACCCCGCCAGTGTAAGGAGATAACCGAGGCGGCGGAAAAAAAAGGCGTGAGAGTGGTGATAGGTCACGTTTTGCGCTTCACAAGATTCTACTGCGCAATCAAGGAGATAATCGACAGCGGCGAGCTTGGCGAGATTATGTCCATCGAATGCAAGGAGGGCGTAGGTAACGAGCATCAAAGCCACAGCTTTGTGCGCGGCAACTGGCGCAACGAGGCAGAATGCACGAATATGCTTATCGCAAAATCCTGCCACGATATGGATATAATTCAGTGGCTCATCGGTAAAAAGTGCAAGAAGGCACATTCCTTCGGCTCACTCAGTTATTTCAAGGCGGAAAACAAGCCCAAGGGCGCACCTGCGCGCTGTATTGACGGTTGTCCCCATGGGGAAACCTGCCCCTATAATGCGGTAAAGCTTTATCTTGACGATAAAAAGAACACGTGGTTCAGGGGCGCCGCTACGCTTGATTTGGTTTCTCCGACCGATGAAGCGGTTGAAAAGGCGCTTCGCGAGGGTCCGTACGGCAGATGCGTATTTAGCTGTGATAACGACGTTGTCGACCATCAGGTCGTTAATCTGGAATTTGACGGCGGTTGCACTGTTTCCTTCTCTATGAACGCATTTAACAAGGGCGGTCGCACGATAAGCGTTTACGGTACGAAGGGCGAGCTTAACGGCGTTATGGGCACGGGTATGCTTTCGCTTTATTCGTTTGAAACAAGAAAGACCACGGAGATAGATTCCAAGGCGATGGGCAATACCATTATGTCCGGCCACGGCGGCGGTGACGCAGGTATTGTGCGCGATCTTATAGATTATTTCGGCAACGACATTAAAAGCAAGTCGCTGTGCGACGTACGCACCTCGTACGAAAATCATCTTATCGGCTTTGCGGCAGAGCATTCGCGCAGAACCGGTACCGTGGTAGACCTTGAGGAATTTGAGGCTAATTTGTAACAAAATGGTGTGTAAAGCTTGGCTTTACACACCATTTTGTTACTTTTTCATTTTTTCCTCTTTAAAGCGTTTTACTTCCTCTGCAATAAGGTGGTAATCGTTTGTGAGAATGGTATCCATACCCATTTCGAGCAGCTCGCGCGCTTCGTCCACGTTATCGGACCAGAATACGTTGCAAATAAGTCCGTGCGCGTGCGCTTTGTCAACCATTTCCTTGCTGTAATACGGCTTGAAGAACTGTACCATCTGGCAGTCGGTCTCGATGGCGCGCTCAACTATCGTCTTGCGCATTTCCTCCGTTCCACCGCCGCTGCAGCAACGCGGAATGTCGGGTGCAAATTTCTTTGCAAGCTCGTGGATGGCGGTGCTTGTCATAAAGTAAACGTACTTGCGGCAATCGTATTTGTCGATAAGCGCAACTATCTTTCGGAAGACCTCCTCGTCGCAGGCCTTGATGTGGATGTTCATCGTTACCTGACAAGCGAATTTTTTGAGTATCTCCTCGAAAGTTATTATCTTCAGTCCCTTGAAGCGCTCACCGTATTTAACGCCGAAATCAAGCTTCAGAAGCTCCTCGTACGTATGCTCGGAAACCTTTCCCGTTCCGTCGGATACTCGGTCGAGGGTGGAATCGTGGATGGAGACGATCTCCTTGTCCTTAGTGTACCAAAGGTCAAACTCGATCTCCTCGGCACCCATAGCAACCGCCGCACCGAATGCGGGCATACTGTTTTCGGGCGCTATGGTTTTAAAGCCTCTGTGTGCGCAAACTCTGGGGTATGGCATAAGTGCGTTTGGCTTTGCAATGGCACTTCCCGCAGGGCGGTACTTCCACGGTCTTCTGCCGCGCTCAACGTATTCGGGATGTGAGGAGGGCGGATTGTTAAAGCCGGCAGGCTTATAAAGCTTCTCGTTTACGTCAAATGTGACACACTCAGCCGCCACGCGGTTTTTGAGGTCCAAAAGCACCTCTCCCTTGGGGGAAACTATCATACTTGCTCCACCCGTCGCGGAATCCT
>JAFOAB010000063.1 GCA_017382555.1 Clostridia bacterium | reverse complement strand
GGGGACGTTTTTGATTGGTTTGTTAAAAATTGCGTGCCCGCGGCATACACCGACGAGGCGGCAAAAAGAGGAATTTCCATCCACAAGCTTCTGCGCGAAAGGGCAAGCAAGCTGAAGGTAGGGCAAAGCGGACTGCTTGCCCTTGATTGGCTTAACGGAAATCGCTCCGTGCTGGTGGACTCGGAGCTTAGCGGTATGATACTCGGACTTACGCTCCGCACAAAGCCGGAGGAGATATACCGCGCACTTATTGAGGCAACTGCTTTCGGCACACGAATGATACTGGAGCAGTACGAAAAAAGCGGCATCGCGATAAAGCGAGTATGTGCGGCAGGCGGAATAGCGCAAAAGGATGAAATGATGATGCAGATATATGCGGATGTGCTTTGTAAGGAGATAAGCATCGCCGCATCCGCACAGGCGGGTGCGCTTGGCAGTGCGATATACGCGGCGGTTGCCGCAGGGCTGTATACAAGCGTTTCGGCGGCCGCGAGAGCACTTGCAAAAAAGCCTGTTAGGGTATATACACCGAATTCCGATGACGGAAAGGCGTACAATGCGCTTTATGCGGAGTATAAAAGACTGCACGATTATTTTGGCAAGGGAGAAAATAACGTGATGAAGGTCTTGAAGGAAATAAGCGTAGGATAAGCGACGGTCCCCTACGAAGGGCGGACAGTCCGGGAGGCCTGCGGGGATGCGGACGATGATGCTCGTCCATACGATAGAGAATCATTACAGAAGAAAAAAGGAGAAAACAAATGCCAAGAGAGCTTATCACTGTGACGGGGCTGACGAAGGAATTTGCCCTTTCCGCGAAGCAGAGAAAGCTGAATAACACCACGGAAAAGGTTAAAATTGCTGCAAACGATCTGACGTTTTCCGTATACGAGGGGGAGATTTTCGGTCTTTTAGGCCCTAATGGGGCGGGTAAGACGACAACCCTGCGTATGCTTTCCACTCTTATTAAGCCCACGGCGGGGGATGCGCTTGTGGACGGTGCAAGTGTCGTCAGCGAGCCCGATAAGGTGCGTGCGAAGATAGGATTTTTGACAAGCGAGCTGAAGCTGGAGCAGTTCTTTACACCGGATTATCTTTTCGATTTCTTTTCCGATCTGCACGGCGTTCCCGCGGACGTTGCGAGGGCGAGAAAGGCGGAAATGTTCAAAAGATTCGGCATAAACGAGTTTGCGGGCGTTAAGGTCGCAAATCTTTCCACGGGTATGAAGCAGAAGGCATCGCTCGTCATATCCCTTGTGCACGATCCCGACGTTATTATATTTGACGAGCCGACAAACGGGCTTGACATTATTACGGCAAAGACGGTAACGGATTTTCTGCTCGATCTCAGAGCGCAGGGAAAGACCGTTATGGTTTCCACGCACATATTCAGCCTTGTTGAGAAGCTGTGCGACAGAGTTGGCATTATCATCGACGGCAAAATGCAGGCGTGCGACTCGCTTACCGCCGTGTGCGGAGATATGAGCCTTGAGGACCGCTTCTTTGAGCTTTATAACAACGTAAAGGGGGCGGAGAGATGAAAAACAACAAGATATGGGCAATAATGCGCAAGGAGTTTGCGCGCTTCTTCGGTGACAGGCGTCTTGTGTTTACTTCTATTCTTCTGCCCGGTCTGCTTATCTACCTCGTTTATTCCTTTATGGGAAGCGCGATGGGCGATATGTTCGGAACCGAGGAGGGCTATGTTCCCGCCTGCTATGCGGTAAATATGCCCGAGAATGCCGAAATTATGCTTGAAGCGGCGATAGGCGGAGAGATCGTAAGCGTTGGCGCGGAGCATATCGGTGAATACAAGCAGTATATAACCGATGCCGAGGCAGACCTGCTTATGGTGTTCCCCGAGGGGGCGGATCTTCTTTTCGGCGGTGCGGTAGAGCCCTCTGCAAATGCGCCCGCCATCGCGCTTTACTACAATTCCGCTGATACCGCTTCCTACAGCGCGTTTCAGACGGTTGCGGCGGTGCTTGACGCATACGAAAGCTCGGTCGCCAATCTCTTTGATATCAACGCAGGTGGGGAAAAATACGACCTTGCAAGTGACGAGGCGGCGGCAGGGCAGATATTTGCCATGATGATGCCGATGCTGCTTATGATGTTT
>JAFOAB010000062.1 GCA_017382555.1 Clostridia bacterium | reverse complement strand
TACTCGGCAAAGATCTCCTGATAAAGAAGAACGAATGCGTAAACCTTCTCAAGCAGAGGAGGAGTGAGGTCGTCCATCTCATAACGGGAAGCAAGGAGAGCCGCGCCCTCTGCAAGCTTCTCCTTCTCCGTCTCAAGGATGCGGTTGTACTTATCAACTACAACGGCAATGTTGATCGGGATGGTGCGAATGTCGAACTTCTGAAGGAGCTCGCCCTCGTTAAAGATAACGGAGCAGAAGGGACGGGGGCGGAGACCAACCTGCGCGATCTTGAGATCACGGAAGTTCTTTACCATACAGGTAACGTTGGTGAAGCGCTCAAAATCGCGCTTGAACTCATCGCTGTCCACCTTGCAGGTCTCGATGTGGGAGAAGGGTACGTTACGGCGCTGGAGCATACGGCTTACACCGAAGATGCCGCACTGGCTGTCCGTAAAGCGCATACCGTCCTCGCAGAAGGTATCGTCAAGGGGCGCCCAGATGCAGGTGGGAACCTTAAGAGCAGCAGCCACCTCGCCTATTGCCTCCTCGTTTGCGAAGTTGGCATTGATGAACAGGATGCCGTCCACCTTTTCCTTTTGGAAGCGGTCGATGATGAACGCCGCATCGTCGAAGTTGATCATGGTGTTAACGGGGTTAACACCGATGATGTCGACAAACTCGGTCAGATCATCTGTAAAATGTGCTTTGATATAGTCGGTAATTTCCCTACCGCGCTTCTCCGCAAACTCCCAGTTAAAGATACCGGGACGGGGGGTTACGTCGCGTCTTACGGGAACGATACCGAGCTTTATCTTATAAGAAAGCATAGGTATACCTCCACAAAAATTTTTTCTATCCCTATTGTAATGCAAGACACATCGTGTTACAATGTATTCATCGACGGAACGATTGTAAAATTCGACGGTTTTTGAGGTGTTTATGGCAGAAAAAAGGCTTTCATTTACCGCACTTTCCAAATCAAGCTTCAATATCTGCTCTGCCGCGGCGGTTACGCGCAGATGGGATTTTGAGAACCGAAACAACTATCTTGCCGAGGGAAGAAACGAAAATATCCTCTCCTACACCCTGCACGGGGCAAAGAATATCTACACCCCCGAAAGCGACAGACCGCTGTTTTCCTTTTCGGAGCCGGGTGCCGTGTTTATCGGCGAGGGTGCGCCGTATCTTTCCGAGACCGTGTACCGCGAGGGCGACGAGATGGGGCAAACGATATGCGTGCGCTTCCGTCTGACGGATGAGGAGGGCAACATCATCAAGCCCATCGGCACTCCTCTGCACTTTTCCGATGACAAAAACGGCACGCTGCTGCACCGCTTCGAGCAGATCTTTGAGTGCTACATCCGCGCAAACTCCTCCCCCGCAGAGCTGAAGAGCCTTTGCTATGCCTTGCTTTGCGAGCTATTTCGCAGAGTGGAGGCAAACGAGAGGGCGCAGGAATTTAAAAACATTATGCCCGCCATCACGGCGCTAGAGGAAAACCCCGCAGCGGATATGCCCGTCTCCGAGCTTGCACAGATGTGCTGGCTGAGCGAAAGCCACTTCCGCGTGCGCTTCAAGCAGTATTCGGGCGGTCTTTCTCCCGCCGATTACCGCAACAAGCTGCGTATAGACAAGGCAGAGGAGCTGCTTGCCTCCTCCCTTTGGACCACCGACCTTATCGCCGAAACTCTCGGCTTTTACGATACGTCTCATTTTTATAAAATATATAAGAAGTTTAAGGGCACAACGCCGAAAGCAAATTTTATCGGCAGATAAAATTTGCAGCGATATAAATCCCTCGCGGGATTTGCGATATACCTGCGCAAGATTCTTCGCTTCATCCGCCTTGTCATCCAAACGCATCTCGCGCAAGCGAGATAGACGCGACCGAAGGGAGCCGACCGCTTGCGGTCGATGATAGGAGGGAGCAACGCGACCGAAGGATCTCGGCGGATTCGCTCAAGAATGACTGCGCAGGCGCGATATTCCTTCGGAACGATATGCCCTGCGGGCACGAAAATTCACCACCTATTTGAAAGGACATATAATTATGAAACTCTCAACAAACGACATCAAATCCATCGCCCTCGGTGCCATCCGAGTTTTTGAGAAAAACGGCTACACCGTACTGCGCCGCTTCACCCCTTATCAGGAGGAGGTGCTTGCGGGGCGCAATTTTACCCCCCGTCAGTTCGCCACTGCGGGAATGAAGCTTGAATTTATCTCCAAAAAGGGCGAGGTGCATTTTGAATACCTCGCACAGCCCGGTGCGGGTGCTGTATGCCACGGCATCAGCGCACTTTGCGACGGTGTTGAGGTCTTTAACTACTACAACACCACAAACGCCCAGTCGGGCAACGTGTTCTTCCGTGTTCCGAGCGACAACTGCAAGGTGACTATATTCCTTGCAAACACCGCCGACATACGCATAAAAAGCCTTAATATCCCCGAGGGCTACGAGCCTACAAAGCGCGAGAGAAAAATTCTTATGCTCGGCGATTCCATTACACACGGCTTTAACGCACAGCGCCAGTACCTTACCTACGCAAACGTGCTTGGCGAGCGTATGAATGCGGAAATACTCAATCAGGGCATCGGCGGCGATAAGTTCCACGCACCGAATATAGACCCCGAGCTTCCCTTCACCCCCGACCTTATCACCGTTGCCTACGGCACGAATGACTGGGCGGCGGCAATCCCCGAGCTTGCAGAAAAGATTGACGAATACTTTAAAAAGCTCCGCTCCGTATACCCCACCACTCCCATATTTGCCATCCCCCCCATCTGGCGCGGTAACGTGGACGGACTTGTGAAGAACGGCCTCACCCTTGACGACGTGCGTGCGCTTGTAAAGGAAAAGGCGGAAAAATACGGATGCATTGCCGTTGACAGTATGGCGCTCGTTCCCCCCGCAGAGGAGTTCTTTATGGACCGCTTCTTACACCCCAATGATATGGGCTTTATCCTCTACGGAGTAAATCTTGCCGATATCATTAAAAAGGAATTGAATATTTAACGAAGACCTTCTTTTTTAGATCTATACGGTGAAGTTATGGATAAAAACCTACCGGACAGAAAGCGACTGCGCTTGAAAAACTATGATTACAGCTCAAACGGTGCCTATTTCATAACAATTTGCACCAAAAACAGGACAACGCTGTTTTCCATTGTAGGGGCGGATCCCTTATCCGCCCTTCCCGCGAGCTCTCTATCTTCCGCTGTGGTAGAGAATGCTTTTCTTGAAACTGTAGCGAGATATGACGGAGTGGAAGCTCCCGTATACGTATTGATGCCGAATCATTTTCACGCTATAATCACATTTTCGCGGGCGGATAAGGAATCCGCCCCTACAAGCTTGTCGGCATTCGTGCGTGATTTCAAACGGCATTCTACATCCGCATATGCCGATTTGGTCAAGCAAGGGAGGCTCCCCCCATTCGACGGGCAGCTCTGGCAGCGTTCATACTACGACCATATAATACGCAACAGAGACGATTATCTTGCGATCGCCAAATACATCCACGAAAATCCGTCCAATTGGAGCTCTGATGAGCTTTATTGCGATGAATGATCTGTTTTCTAAAAATAACCGTTTTTTCTATTGAAAATTCTTGCAATTCGTGTTATAATGCGTATAAGGACAAATTTTGCCAAAAATATTTTTAAATAAAGTGAGGACTAAAAATGGGATACGTTAAGTACCCGGTCGAGATGCTTGACCGCTTCTGTATGACCGCTTTCTCCAAGATCGGCTTCTCCGAAGAGGATTGCCGTACCATTACCGACGTGCTTCTTCTCTCTGACCTTTACGGCATTGAGAGCCACGGTATGCAGCGCCTTGTTCGCTACCACAAGGGTATCGAAAAGGGCATCATCAAGGTTGACGCAAAGCCCGAGATCGTAACCGAGACCCCCGTTTCCGCAGTTATTGACGCAAACGACGCTATGGGTCAGGTTGTTGGTAAGGCCGCTATGGAGCTCGCTATCGCTAAGGCAAAGACCAGCGGTATCGGTATTGTTTCCGTACGTAACTCCAACCACTACGGTATTGCAGGCTACTATGCTAAGCTCGCGTGCGACGCAGGCCTTATCGGCTTTAGCGGCACCAACAGTGAGGCTATCATGGTTCCTACCTTCGGTCGCCTTGCAATGATCGGCTCCAACCCCATCGCAATCTCCATGCCCGCTGATCCCTATCCCTTCTTCTTCGATGCTTCCACCACCGTTGTTACCCGCGGTAAGCTCGAGATGTACAACAAGATGGAAAAGCCCCTTCCCGACGGTTGGGCGCTTAACAAGGACGGTAACCCCTCCTCCGACGCTGCAGACGTTCTCTCCAACATCGTTGCAAAGAACGGCGGCGGAATTATGCCTCTCGGCGGCTCTGAGGAGCAGCTCGGAAGCCATAAGGGCTACGGTAACGGTATGATCTGTGAGATCTTCTCCTCCATCATCAGCATGGGTACCACCTCCAACTACTGCATGAAGGGCAGAAGCGGCATTTGCCACTTCTTCGCTGCAATCGATCCCAAGATCTTCGGCGATCCCGCTGAGATCAGAGAGCACTTCTCCACCTTCCTCAAGGAGCTCCGTGAGAGCCCCAAGGCAGAGGGACACGATCGCATCTACACCCACGGCGAGAAGGAGATCTTTGCTACCGAGGATAGAAAGAAGAACGGCGTACCCGTAAACGAGAACACCGTTGTTGAGATGATCGAGTTTGCTAAGTTCGTAGGAATCGACCCCAAGGAATACTTCGGCGATTTCAAGATGGGCGAAAGCAAGATGTTCAGCCAGAACTATTAATGAAGATAAAAAACAGAGGCGCAAGCCTCTGTTTTTTTATCTTCAGCGTTGCAAATTCGCAGAATTTGCAACATATCGCATCCGCGCAATGCGGATATATCGCACGCACAGCGTATATCGCGCCGTGTTCACGGCATATCGCCCATCGTTCCCCTATCGTATTTCGCGGGACGTCCGGGGGCCGTCCCCTACAAGACGGGCGATTCGTGAATCGCCCCTACCGATTTGCATCGCTTCCCCACCGTAGGGGAGGGGTCTCCCCTCCCTCGTTTCAACAAATCGAAAACCGTCTGCATTGTCATCCTTGAGCAAAGCGAAGGATCTGCAGACGGTTTTCTGCATTTTCTGTTATCTATTATCTTTTATCTATTCTCTATTATCTAAGGGCGATTCGTGAATCTCCCCCTACAAACTTCGTCAATATTTACATCACAGCCATTTGCGCCGTTGTGCTTTTCCGTCTTTACGATGGTTTTTTGTTTTGCGGTTGACAAAGGCCGAAATCTTATGTATAATGAAGCCAAGTTAGATTTGCTTCATCTTAAAATAACACCTTTTACATAACTGACGGATTTGCGAATTGCCGCAATGGGAGTGTAAAAGTTATAGTGCCGACCGTCTGGGCAATTCAGTTTTTTGTAAGCTGGGTTGCTTTTATTTTTTGCTTGACGTTAAATTTATCACTCAACCACAATAGATTTTAAAGAGGTAAAAAAACATGGAATTCAAGAACTGGGAAGGCTTTCGCGAGGGCGTTTGGATGAACGAAATAAACGTTCGCGATTTTATCCAGCAGAACTACAAGGAATATAACGGCGATGACAGCTTTCTTGCCAAGGCTACCGAGCGCACGAGCAAGCTGATGGATAAGGTGAACGGCCTTTTTGCAGAAGAGCGTCAAAAGGGCGGCGTTCTTGACATTGACACCACCACCGTATCCTCCCTTACGAGCTATGCGGCGGGATATATTGATAAGGAAAACGAGCTTATCGTCGGTATGCAGACCGATGCGCCCCTCAAGCGCGGTGTAAACCCCTTTGGCGGCATCCGTATGGCGCGTCAGGCGTGCGAGGCATACGGCTACAAGCTGAGCGACAAGATCGAGCAGGAGTTCCTTTACCGTACCACCCACAATGACGGCGTTTTCCGCGCCTATACCGATGAGATGCGCAAGGCGCGTAAGTGCCACGTTATCACCGGTCTGCCCGATGCGTACGGCAGAGGCAGAATCATCGGCGATTACAGACGCGTTGCCCTTTACGGCGTTGATGCGCTGATAGCGGAAAAGAAGCAGGCGACGAAGGAGCTTGCGGAGGGCGATTTTTACGATGAGAAGATCCGCCTTTCCGAGGAGCTTTACAGACAGATCCTGTTCCTCGGCTATCTCAAGGAGATGGCGCAGATCTACGGCTTTGACATCAGCAAGCCCGCGGCAAACACCAAGGAAGCGGTTCAGTGGACCTACTTTGCATACCTTGCCGCTATCAAGGAGCAGAACGGCGCAGCAATGTCCCTTGGCCGT
The DNA here is from genome assembly GCA_017382555.1 of Clostridia bacterium. Lineage (GTDB taxonomy): Bacteria > Bacillota > Clostridia > Oscillospirales > CAG-272 > RUG12395. The sequence continues at coordinate 576 of JAFOAB010000062.1, read as the reverse complement.
GTAAGCACCTTCTTTGATATTTATATCGAAAGAGATATTGAGCGCGGCATCCTCACCGAGGAGGGCGCGCAGGAGATTATTGACGATTTCGTAATCAAGCTTCGCATCGCACGTCACCTCAGAACACCCGAATACAACGAGCTGTTCGGCGGCGACCCGATGTGGATCACCGAGGCGGTCGGCGGTATGGGTGAGGACGGCAGAACCCTCGTTACCAAGAGCAGCTTCCGTATTCTCAACACCCTCTACACCCTCGGCTCCTCCCCCGAGCCTAATCTTACCGTGCTTTGGTCCACCAAGCTCCCTCAGGGCTTCAAGGACTTCTGCGCAAAGGTATCCATTGATACCGACTCCATCCAGTACGAGAACGATGACGTAATGCGCCCCCTCTACGGTGACGATTACGCAATCGCTTGCTGTGTTTCCGCAATGAAGATAGGTAAGCAGATGCAGTTCTTCGGCGCAAGATGTAATTTGCCGAAGCTCCTTCTCCTCGCTCTCAACGGTGGATACGATACCACCTCGGGAATGAATATAGGTCCGCAGATAGAGCCCTATGGTTCTGACAAATTCAAC
>JAFOAB010000061.1 GCA_017382555.1 Clostridia bacterium | reverse complement strand
GTGCTTGCCTCCCTTGCAAGCATAATCCGCGAAAACTCCCTTTCTGCCGTTTTGACGGTGGAATTTTCCTCCGCTACCGTTGCGGATTGGCTTGCAAACGAAACGGGCGCAAGGGTGCTTACCCTGCATTCCTGCCACAGCCTTACGCAGGAGGAATTCAGTCGGGGCGAAACTTACCTCTCGCTTATGGAAAAAAATCTTGAGGCGCTGACGGAGGCGATGAAGTGAAAAGAATACTGACAACGAAGGACCTTACGCTTTCCTACGAAAAGCAGGCTGTCGTTTCCGAGCTGAATATTTATGCCGACGAGGGCGACTGCCTTTGCATTTTAGGTGAGAACGGAAGCGGAAAAAGCACGCTGATAAAATCGCTTATGGGGCTTATCAAGCCCGTTGGCGGTGAGATAATTTATGACGGCGTAAAGCGCAGTGAAATTGGCTATCTGCCACAGCAGAGCGCGGCGCAGAAGGACTTCCCCGCCTCTGTATACGAGATAGTGCTATCGGGCACGCTTGCGCGCTCCATGGGCTTTGTTAAGGCGGAGCACCGCAAGGAGGCCGAGAAAAATATGGAGCTGCTTGGCATTACGGCGATAAAAAACAAAAGCTTTGCCGCACTTTCGGGCGGGCAACAGCAGCGCGTTTTGCTTGCGCGCGCATTTTGCGCCGCAAAAAAGCTGCTTGTCCTTGACGAGCCGGTTACGGGTCTTGACCCGCTTGTAAGTGCCGAGCTTTACGCCATAATTGAGGAAAAGAACAAAAAAGAGGGGCTGACGGTCATCTCCGTTTCCCACGCGCCGGAGCGTGCCTGCCACAGCGCAAGCAAGATACTCCACCTCGGCGGAGGCGGTGCCGCGTTTTTCGGGGACGTAAACGGCTATCTTGAATCCGAGATAGGCAAAAAATACCTCTGCGCGGACGACCACCACCACCATAGCGGCGAAAGGAGAAAGGTGCTGTGAGCTTATATGATATCTTCTCCGACCCGATGATACGCGGTGTTGTACTGCGTGCACTTGCCGTTGGCGGACTTGTTTCGCTTTGCGCGGCGGTGCTTGGCGTTTCACTTGTATTAAGGCGCTACTCCATGATAGGTGACGGACTCAGCCACGTGGGCTTTTTTGCCCTCTCCGTTGCCGCGGCATTCGGACTTAACGCAACAAATTCGCTTGAAATTTCCATTCCGATAGTTATTGCCGCCGCTTTTCTTTTGATGAAGCTGACGGAAAGCGGAATGATGAAGGGCGATGCCGCAACAGCCGTTGTCTCCACGGGTGCCGTTGCCGTGGGTGTTGTTATATTCACCTTTGCGCAGGGCACGATGACGTCGGATATATGCAACAGCCTTTTCGGATCCGCATCCGTTGTTACCCTTAACGATAAGGATCTTATCATCTCCATCGTTATGTCCGTGCTTGTCATCGCGCTTTATCTTATCTTCTACCGCCTTGTTTTTTCCGTTACGTTTGACGAGGGCTTTGCAAAAGCATCGGGCGCACCCGTTTCATTCTGCAATCTGCTTATCGCGATGCTTACCGCCGTTGTTATCGTTGTCGGTATGAAGCTTATCGGAAGCATTATGATAAGCGCTCTTGTTGTGTTCCCCGCCCTTACGGCAATGCGACTTGCGGGATCGTTCCGTAAGGTAATTTGCATTGCGGGCGCTGTGTCCGTTGTTTGCTTCGTTATCGGATTTTTTGCAGGCTGTCTCCTCGGCCTCCCCACCGGCCCGTGCGTTATCATCGTCAATATGGCGGTTTACGCCGTTTGCGCGTTGCGCAAACGGGCGTGAGGTTAAAAATGGACGCAGAAAATAAATTACCCGATCGAAAGCCGACAAGGCTCAAAAATTTTGATTACAGCACAAACGGAGCATATTTTATAACGATCTGCACGCAAAACAGAAGAAACATATTATCGACCGTAGGGGACGGCGCCTCGACGTCCCGCATTGTAGGGGACGGCGCCTCGACGTCCCGCATTGTAGGGGATGGCGCCTCGAC
>JAFOAB010000060.1 GCA_017382555.1 Clostridia bacterium | reverse complement strand
TACCCGACGAGCTTTACTACGCGGCAAAGGTCGACGGAACTACGGATATGAAGTATATGTTCAAGGTTATGATACCTATGTGCCGTCCTACTGTTATTACCGTTACCATACTTAAGGTTATCGAATGCTGGAACTCCTACGTTTGGCCTCGCCTTGTTACCGATGAGGAGGCGTATTACCTCGTATCAAACGGTATTCAGGCGATTCGCGAAAACGGCTTCGGCAGGGAGAATATCCCAGCAATGATGGCGGCTGTTGTTGTTATCTCGATTCCGCTTATCGTTCTGTTCCTCGTGTTCCGTAACCGCATAATGGAGGGTGTTGCAACGGGAGGTATGAAGGGATGAGAAAAATCAGATTTACCGCCCTTATCCTTGCCGTTATCACGCTCGTCCCGATTTTCGCATCCTGCCACGGATCAAGAGGACTTGACCCGTTCGTTATGCCTGAGGCATTTGATACCGAAAAGGAATATGAGATAACCTTTTGGGCGAAAAACGATACAAACGTAACTCAGACGCGTATATATCAAAAGGCAATCGAGGACTTTCAGGCGTTATATCCCAACGTTAAAGTAAAACTAAAGCTTTATACCGATTACGGCAAGATATATAATGACGTAATTACAAATATCTCCACGCAAACAACCCCGAACGTTTGCATTACGTATCCCGACCATATCGCAACTTATATGACAAGCCCGGATACCGTTATTTGTCTCGACGAGCTGTTTTATGACGAAAAATACGGTCTCGGCGGTAGCGAGCTTGCTTTTGAGGGTGTTGAGTATGATGAGATAATACCGAGGTTCCTTGAGGAATGTACGATAAACGGCAAGCACTACGCTATGCCTTATATGCGCTCCACCGAGGCGTGTTACATCAATAAGGACCTTGTGGAAAAGCTCGGCTACACCGTTCCCGACGTGCTTACTTGGGATTTTGTATTTGAGGTCAGCCTCGCCGCCATGGAAAAGGATGAGGAGGGCAACTTCCTTGTAAACGGGCAGAAAACGCTTATTCCGTTCATCTATAAGTCCACCGACAATATGATGATACAGATGTTAAAGCAAAAGGCGGCAGACTACTCCACCGAGGTGGGCGAAATTCTCATATTCAACGATACGACAAAAGAGATACTGCAAATGATCGAGGAGCCCGCGGGTGTAAAGGCCTTTTCCACCTTTAAGATCTCAAGCTACCCCGGTAACTTTTTGAACGCCGGTCAGTGCATCTTTGCAATCGATTCCACCGCAGGTGCTACGTGGATGGGAAGCGATGCACCGCTAAGCGACATCAGCGAGGATAAGCTTGTACAGTTTGAAACCGTTGTAAGGATGATCCCGCAGTTCGACGTTGAAAATCCGCAGATGATCTCGCAGGGACCTTCCGTTTGTATATTCAACAAGCGCGATGCGGGCGAGGTTCTTGCATCTTGGCTGTTTGCGCAATATCTGCTCGTTAATGAGGTGCAGATTGCATATTCGCAGACCGAGGGCTACGTCCCCGTTACTTCCAAAGCGCAAAACAGCGAAGAGTATCAGACTTACCTTGCAAATGAGGGAGTTGACAACGATCTTCATTACCCCGTAAAGCTTCAGGCGACAAAGCTTTTGCTTGCCAATACGGAGAACACCTTTGTAACCCCCGTGTTTAACGGCTCCGCCTCGCTTCGTAATGCGGCAGGTCAGCTTGTTGAAAACGTCACAAAGTCCATGCGTCGCTCCGAGGTGGTGGATGATGCGTATTACGAAGCTCTTTACCGTGATGTTTCCGCCCTCTACAGATTGGATAAAAATATATCCTACGGTGAGGGTAGGGAGGACCTCGGCAACCTTCCGACCGCCGCCGTTTGTCTAATTGTAACGCTCGGTATTGCGTGGGTGCTGATAGGCACTTCCGCTGCTATCGAATTTGCGAAAAAAAGAAAGAAATAAGCCGTATCGTATTGACTTATTTTTTATTTCGTGTATAATATTGGCATACCAATTATATGGATTGGATTTAAACTTTTTAGATTATTAAGGAGACAGAAAATGAAAAAGGTATTACTTTTCGTTCTCGCTGCAATGATGGTTCTTTCCTGTGTTGCATGTGGTGAGGCTAAGGAAGACATCAACGCAAAGTCTGAAGGCGTTATGACTTGGGATGAGTACAATGCTGCTGCTATCGACTCTACCGTAGTTGTTGAGGCTTACGTTCAGGCTAAGCAGGGCTACTGGGAAAAGGATGGTCAGGGTCTTTGCACCATCTACGCTCAGGACGGTGTTGGCGGATATTTCATTTACGATATGCCCGTAACCAAGGCTGATTACGACAAGATGGTTGCAGGTACCAAGGTTAAGTTCACCGGCAAGAAGGCTGAGTGGTCCGGCGAGGTTGAGATCATCGAGGCTACCTACGTAATTCTCGAGGGTAAGTACGTTGCTGAGGCTAAGGACGTAACCGCTCTTCTCGGCACCGATGAGCTTGCTAAGAGCCAGAATATGTTCGGCGCATTCAAGGGCATGACCGTTGAGGCTTCCAAGGATGCTGACGGCAATGACGTTGCATACCTCTACAAGTGGAACGGCGCAGGTCAGGATGGTGACGACCTTTACTTCAAGGTTTCTGTTAACGGCACCACCTACACCTTCTGCGTAGAGTCCTATCTCTGCGGTGCAGGTACCGACGTATACGAGGCAGTTAAGGCACTCAAGGTTGGCGATGTTATCGACCTCGAAGGCTTCATTTACTGGTATGAGGGCGTTCAGCCTCACATCACCTCCGTTACTGCGGCTAAGTAATTGATACATAAAAATGCCGATGTGCAACGCACATCGGCATTTTCTTTTTGTTTTAAAGGTCAATTTCAAGGCAAACGGGGCAATGGTCGCTTCCCATTACGTCGGTGAGTATTTTGCTGTCGGTTACCTTATCAAAAATACGGTTGGAAATAACAAAATAGTCGATGCGCCACCCAATGTTCTTTTCGCGAGCCTTCATCATATAGCTCCACCAAGAGTATTCGACCTTGTCGGGGTAAAGGCTTCTGTAGCTGTCGGTAAAGCCGCTTGCAAGAAATTCGGTGAACTTTGCGCGCTCCTCGTCGGTAAAACCTGCGTTTTTGTGATTCGTTTTTGGGTTTTTGAGGTCTATCTCCTCATGTGCTACGTTAAGGTCTCCGCAGAATATTACGGGCTTTTTCTTATCCAGCTCGCAGATATAAGCGCGGAAGGCATCCTCCCACGTCATACGGTAATCAAGGCGGGCAAGCTCGCGCTGGGAGTTCGGCACGTATACCGTAACAAGATAGAAATTATCGTATTCAAGGGTGATAACTCGCCCCTCGTGATCGTGCTCCTCAATACCGATTCCGTAAGACACGGAAATCGGGTCCTTTTTAGCAAAGATGGCTGTGCCGGAATATCCCTTTTTCTCCGCGCTGTACCAAAATTGCTTGTGATCAGGTGTTTCAAATTCAGCTTGACCGGGCTGCATCTTTGATTCCTGTATGCATACAAAATCCGCATCCTGAGCCTTGAAAAACTCCTCAAAGCCCTTTCCGAGGCAAGATCGGAATCCATTTACGTTCCAAGATATGAGCTTCATAATAGATATCTCCTTTTGGTGTTAATAATATGTTAACATAAATTCAAAATAAAAACAATCTTTGTTTACAAATTAGTAATGAAATTGGAAAAATTATATGCTATAATTCCTATATCAACAAAGAGGAGGAGCATTATGAGAAGCATTACCGTTGTTTTCATTATTCTGCTTGTGCTTACCTGCGTATTTGCTTGTTCTGTAAAGGCTCCGCCTGCGAGCATTACGGAAGCGCCCGTCACTACCGCGCATTCGATCGAAGCTACGGAAACTACCGTTCCCGTAACTGAACCCGTAACTGAACCCGTAACTGAACCCATAACAGAACCCGTAACAGAACCCGTAACAGAACCCGTAACAGAACCCGTAACAGAACCCGTAATTGAACCCGTAACAGATTCCGTAACCGAGCCTATAACAGAGCC
>JAFOAB010000059.1 GCA_017382555.1 Clostridia bacterium | reverse complement strand
GATGAATTGGTGCAGAGAAAAGTTATACGATATCGAGGCTTCGACTACAATAACAGCGGTGTGTATTTCATAACGATTTGCACGCAAAACAGAAAGCCCATTTTATCTCGTGTTGTAGGGACAGGCGTCCTCGACTGTCCGCAAACCAAGTTGTCGGAATTCGGAAAAATTGCAGATAAATATATCAAGCAATTAGATAGCTTCTATGACTATTTGTCTGTTGAGAGCTATGTAATAATGCCGAACCATATACATCTTTTGCTTTGGATAAAGGAAAGTAAGTTTAAAAATGATGACGGACAGTCGGGGACGCCTGTCCCTACGAATGTTGAGAAATCGAATAGCAGATGCTCGCAATTCGTATCGACGTTTAAGCGATTTTGCAACAAGGAATCCGGTGAGAACATTTGGCAGCCTCGGTTTTACGATCATATAATTCGGAATCGTGAAGATTACGAAAAACATATGAAGTATATATATGAAAACCCTATGCGCTGGTATTATGACGAATTGTATACGGAAGAATGAGGATGAAATAGCTTGAATAACAAGCAAGGAGACGGATTATGACAGTAAGCGGAGAGTCATTCAGCAGAAGACTGGAGAGTTATTCAGACGATACTCTTATACTGATTTCGAGCTTCGATCAAATCAGCAAAGAGCTGGCTTTGAAGGCGTTGGAAATCGTAGCGACGACGGATACAGAGGAAGAAGTAGTGCGAAAGCTTCTCGAATTAAAGAATGAAGGTAAAGTGAGATAAGTGATCTGAAAAGCAAACGAACTGCCCTGTGAAGCCTTTCACAGGGCAGTTCGTTTTAATTGCATATATGTCGAAAAGAGCGAGATTCGTGGGGAACGGACAGTCGAGGACGCCTGTCCCTACGATGCGAAAATCGGCTCCTTTTTCTTTATTTGACAGAAAAAGTTTTTACTGCACGTAAATTATCTGTACGGAGCCGAGCTCGTTTGTGCCTTGGATGATGAGGGTCTTGCCGTTGCCGTTGGGCTCGCCCTTTGTTTGTACCGAGCCAAGCTCGTTTTCAATTCGGTTCGTAACCGTCCATTCGGCGGGCACGTATATCTTCATCGAGCCAAGCTCGTTGTTTACGGTCAGCACTCCGTTGCCGGTGTAGCTTTCCACGTTGGAAAAATGCACCTCGCAGGAGCCGAGCTCGTTATTTACCGTCATTTCATCGAATGCGGAGCAATCGATATTGGTTACGTAGCTACCCGCAACCTTGTGCTTTTCCTTACCGCCGTTGTAGGTAAAGGTAAAGGTCCTCTTGCCGAACAGCAGGGAAAAGCCGACGGTAAGCAGAAGGGCAACAAGCAGAACGGTCCAATTGGAGATTATGTTGCCGTCTTCAAGCGAGAGCCATTTTGCAATTTGCTTTTCGTAGATAATAAATGCGATTGCAACGGAAAAGAAGAAGCCGCCGTAATCGCGCTTTGAAAGCTCCTCAAGTGCACCTGCAAGCAGAAAAATTACGGCAATCGTTCTGAACACGGGCAGACCGTTTAAAAATCCCATTTCCGTACCCACGGAATCAAGCACCAACAGCACGGCGCAAATAATAAGAATAATGCCCCAAAAGAGCTTACCAATAACACGTTTTTTCATTTTATTACCTCATTTCCTGTAATCTTTCTTTTAATATCTTGAAATATATGCGGGAGACGAACACCTTTTTGTTCGTTTTTTCAAAGCCGACCTCGCTTGCTCCCGTCAGATTGCGGTTGACGTAGTTGATACGCGAGACGTTCAAAATGCAGGATTTTGAAACGCGGATAAAGGTGGCGGGAAGCATCCTTTCAAGCTCGTAGAGCTTTTTATGCGTGTAGTACATTCCGCCTACCGTGTGCGCGGCTATGCGGTTTTCCTCGGTTTCGAAAAACAGAATTTCGTTTATCGCGATGAAATGCTCGGTGCCGTTTAAGGTGAGGCACAGCCGCCTATCGTTGAGCATATCGGATATCTTTGCGTATATGCCGTCCGTACGCTCGCTTTTTTCCTTTAAGCGCAGAACTATCTCTTCCTCTTCGCTATTCGAAATAAATTCCGTTCGCAGCTTCAATTCGCGCCCTCCCTTCGTTTACTTAATTATAGTTTAATCAAATCAAGGGGAAAAGTAAATACCTTTTTGCCGACAGGTAATAAAAAGGGCTGTAAGCGGTAAAATGAAGCGCCGCTGCGGATTCTTCGGTCGCTTCGCTTCCTCGAGAATGACGCAGTGGCGCATCAAAGAAAAATGCCATCGGACGGTGTACTGCCGTCCGATGGCGCTTTTTTTGAAATTTGTACCCGCCGAGTAACTTGCGGGTGATTTGGCCGACTTACAGAAAAACGAACAGGTCCTTTACCTCCACTCCAAGTGCCGAGGCAACCTCGTCAAGAATGAGAAGATCGGGGCAGCAGCAGCCTCTCTCCCACTTTGACACGGCCTGAGCGGAAACGTTGCATATTTCGGCGATATCGCGCTGTGTTAGGTTTGCTTTTCGCCGCAGCTCTGCAAGCCGTTTGCCGAACGCCACTATGTCTAACATCAAACTCTCCTTTTCTCGTATGTAAAAGACTTTGGGTCATAAGTCTTTGCTTGTAAGAGAAGGGAGCATCCGCGTTTTGCGGATGCTCCCCGTTGGGAGGCTTATCTGCCATAGGGCTTTCCGCGACTCATTCGGCTGTTTGAGTCTATCGGGAAAGGGTCACCTGCGAGGCAAGATAAAAGCATCCGTAAATTTTTACTGTCATTTTACTGCCTCCTTTCTTTAAAATTTGACTTGCGGTCGTACGCTCCGCCTGTCAAAATCAGTATAGCATTATGGTGTAGCCTTGTCAATCAACCCGTGGTTCAGTTATGTCGCGCACGAGGGTTATGGTGGTGAAATTATCGGTACGGAAGGGCATAAGGGGCAGGCCTGCCTCGTTTGCGATCCATTCCTGCTCCGGATAGGGCATAAACGCGTAGCGGATGTATTTCGGCTCCTTAACGCGAGGCGCTCTAATGCGTATCTCGGTATCACCCGCAAGGATCGCGCGGCAGGGGTAGAACACCGCATCATCGCCCGCCATCCAGAAGTTGCGTATGCCCGAGGCAAACAGCTTTTTGGCGTTTTTGACCTTGATTATAGCCGCTGTATCCTCAAGGAAGCGGTGGCTTTCGTATCTCGGCGCATCGGCGGTAACATCCATACCGTAGAGGTATTTTGCGGCAAGCAGCCACAGACGGTATGCGGGTGTTTTTTTGTTTTCGGGGTGAATATCAAACTCGTCACCGCAGTCGATAAGCGCGGCAAGATAGCTGTTTTCAAGCTCGTCAGCACATTTTTGCTGAACCTCGCGCAGAGTATGGAAGCCGGGGATATTTACAGTTTGCTCCTCATACGTTCCGTCGCGGCGGAAGGGGGCAAGCTCCACGGCAAAGAAGGGAAGGGTGGGGTCCATAAACTCCCTGCGCCACGAATTAAGCATCGTACGGTACTTTTCAAAATAATTGGTGGTGCGGCTGTCGGATTCGCCCTGATACCACAAAACGCCCTTTACGGAGAAGGGGCAGATGCGGCGCACCATGGTGGACCACAGACCGCCCGGTCTGTCGGGGGAATACTTGCCGTAGGGCATACCCTTTGCGTAT
>JAFOAB010000058.1 GCA_017382555.1 Clostridia bacterium | reverse complement strand
CGCAGAAAGAAGCGGAAGAACGATACAAAGAAGCGGCACGGCGATAACGATGCCGAGAGTACACTTAAATATGTTTTTTAGCAGCTGACCGCCGTCCTTGATGCCCTTGCCGGTGCGGAATACCGCGCCGATCTCGTCAACGGGTGCGGAAAAGAACGTGCGCGATGCATCCTTCAGAAATGCGGCGGTGCCGTTACCGAAGACGCAGTTATCGCTAACACCGCAAGCAAACGCAAGATAGAGATACTCGGCGGCTATTACGGAAAAGAACGTGACCGCCGTTTGAAACGAAAACGAAAAGCTTATCGACACAACGATACCGAGCGCGCCGCAGAGCATCGAATAACCGTCCATAACCTTCCACGGCCACAGATAAAGCGCCGTAAGCGCGTAAAGACCGATGAAGTATACGGAAACACCCATACCGGTTTTGCCGAGTGCAAGCTCAAAAAGCGTAAAGCAGGAGACGAGCGTGACAAGGAAGAAAAGCCTGTCGCGAAGCGTGGGAATGATCCTGTTTTTCACTCCCACCGCCTTTTCGGCATTTGGGGAAAGCACGTTTATCTCGGGCTCTCTTACGTTATTATCCATCATTCATCCTCCCCTTCCTCGTATGAAAGAAGATCCCCCGGCTGACAATCAAGCTCGCGGCACAGTGCCTCCAGCGTTGAAAAGCGAATTGCCTTTGCCTTGTTGTTTTTTAGTATCGAAAGATTTGCCATGGTAATTCCCACGCGCTGAGAAAGCTCGCCGAGGGAAATACGCTTTTTTGCCATCATAATATCAAGATTCAATACGATTCTCATAGCGCACCTCACACGGTAAGATCGTTTTCATCCTTTATTCTGCAGGCGGCGGAAAATAGCGCAGAAAGCACCGCAAGAATAAGTGAGATGAAAAGACCCGCAATGCCGCAAATGATTATTGGCAGATATCTGTACCCGAACACGCCGCAAAATACCGATGCGGCAAAGGCAAGCATACCGATGATGCGCAAAAGGGTTACGTTTTTCTGCTCAAACACCTCTTCCTTAAGGAGGTTGCGCAGAAGCACGCAAAGAAAGCCAAGCCCAACAATGGTGGGCGGTGTTACAAAGTAATAAGCGCGAAGCACACCGGGGATTATCGCCTCGGGTCTTTCGGTATATCCGCAGTAAAATTGCATTGCCTGCGGAAAGCAGAAAAGACCGACAAAAAGCACCGCCATGGTAAGAACGGTAAAGCCGAAAAGCACAGCTGTGATAATGTTACTGTTTTTCATAAGCACTCCAAATATCATTTTTACAGTCTCATATTATCACGAGTTTTATCGTTTGTCAATATATTTTTATCATTTTGCGGAATGTTTTTATTATTATTCAAAAAAAGCCTTCTCCTGTGGGAGAAGGCTATTCAATTTTACCGCTAATTTTGCACACCATCACGGGTGCGTTTTTGTTAGAATATCGCTTCATCCACCTCTTTAAGGGACGGGAACACAAATGCGGGCTGAACGGAGGATGCTTCAAGATCCTCGGCATGCGTTTCGCCGGAGAGGACGAGAATGCTTGTAACGCCGTTATTTGCGCCAAGCGCTATATCCGTATACAGGCGATCACCGAAGATGCACATCTTCTCCTTGCTGACACCCGTAGCCTCGCAGATCATATCAAGCGTTTCCACGTACGGCTTACCGAAATACGTAGGTGCCTTGCCCGTGGATGCGGTTACGAATGCGGCAATTGCTCCGCTATCGGGAATAAAGCCATCCTCGGTAGGGCAATTATAATCGGGATGCGTGGAAAGATACTCCGCACCGTTTCTTACGAAGCGGCAAGCGTTATTAAGCTTTTCGTAAGTAAGCGAGGTATCAAAGCTTGTTACAACGATATCAACTGCATCAACGTCTCCGCTGAAAAGACGAACGCCGCTGTTATAGAAATCCTCCACAAGCTCGTCGGTTCCGACAAGGTATACGGACTTGCCCGCTCTCATTCGCTTTAAGAACACCTTGGTAACGTCGCCGGAGGTCATTATCTCCTCCCTTTTCGGTGCAAAGCCCTTGGCGGTAAGCTTTTTCATATAAAACGGAAACGCATGGCTTGCGTTATTGGTGAAGAACAGCACCTTTTTGCCGTTCTCGCGCAGGCGGTTTATAAAATCAACCGCAAAATCAAACACGTTGTCTCCAAGATATATCGTGCCGTCCATATCAAAAATGAACAGCTCTTTTTCCTTCAGTACGTTAATATCGGGGTTTGCAAAATTCATAATTCAAATTCCTCTGCTTTTACGTTTTCAAAAATTATTGCTTTAAAATCCCCCTTTGCCTTCTGCATATCCGCATCGGTTCTTGCCGTCCAGCCCACGGGATAACCGCCCATAGCGCGGGAAAGACGGAAGGAAACGACGTCCTTATCATTTATGCAGTAGGCAAGAAAATCGGGGCGAGACATAAAATTGAGCACCATATGTCTTAAAACGAAGTCACGAGCCTTCAGCGCTGTGGTATTGCTGTTTTTGCTTCCGCGCCACGCAAGCTGACCGCGGATAACGTCGGGGCGGTTCTTCTTGAACCACGCAACGTACGCGGGATTAAACGACTCGATGCAATAAGCACCCTTATATTTATCAAGCGCCTCCGCGGCAAGCTCGCACACGCGGGTGTTCGTATTCTCGCCCTTTAATTCCACTATCAGCGCGGTCTTGCCGTCTACAAGCGCCAAAACCTCGTCAAAGGTGGGGATATACTGCTCCGTACCCGCAAGGCGAATCCGGCGAAGCTCCTCCACGGTCTTTTCCTCCACCTTGCCGTCAACTCCGCACATACGCTTGAGCGTCCCATCGTGGAAGACGCACAGCT
>JAFOAB010000057.1 GCA_017382555.1 Clostridia bacterium | reverse complement strand
TATTGCCCGCAGCGGTGCCGATATCATTGCGATTGACGGTTTCCGTGGCGGTACCGGTGCAGCCCCGACTCGCATCCGGGACAATGTGGGTATTCCCATTGAATTGGCATTGGCTACAGTGGATCAGCGGCTCCGGGATGAGGGAATCCGAAATCAGGTTTCTTTGGTGGCGGGCGGCAGTGTCCGCAGCGCTTCCGATGTGGTCAAAGCCGTTGCCCTTGGGGCAGATGCCTGCTATATCGCCACGGCAGCGCTTATGGCCATGGGATGTCACCTGTGCAGAACCTGCCAGAGTGGTAAGTGCAACTGGGGCATAGCTACCCAGCGCTCGGAACTAGTGAATCGTCTGAATCCTGATGAGGGAAGTCAACGCCTTGTCAATCTGATGACTGCATGGCGGCATGAGATCAAGGAAATGATGGGCGGCATGGGTATCAACTCCATTGAAGCTCTGAGGGGAAACCGCCTGATGCTTCGGGGCATCGGATTGACGGAAAAGGAATTGGAGATTCTCGGGATCTCCCATGCGGGAGAATAAAGAAAACAGTAGAAATGGAAAGCCAGGTGTGATATAACAATGCTGTTAGATGCAAGAAATATGGATTATACCACTTTGAATGAAGCGATTCGGCAAGCTGACGAGGAAATAGAAGTCGTCGATTGCTTAGGGCAGCGTTTTATCGGCGCAGGTTTCCGCAACAAAAACATCACGATCCACGGAATCCCCGGAAATGCACTGGAGCGAATTCCTTGGTACCGGTAAAACAGGCGCATTCGTTGCGAACTCGGCGATCCGCGTTATTCGAATGGTCAGAAAGACAGCTCTTGAGGCACTTGAAAACAGCAAGCGCTTTGAAGCGCCTATGCCCATTGAAAAGATAGCCGACCTTGCAAGGCCTTTACTCTCTATAGGTAATCAATACGGCGAGGGTTGGTTTTTGGCAGGCGAAATGGCAGAGCTGATTTCAAGCGGTGTACCTAATATCGTCTGTATTCAACCGTTTGCGTGTTTACCTAACCACGTTGTCGGCAAAGGCGTTATAAAACAGCTAAGAAAGCTTTATCCCGCTTCTAACGTTGTCGCGGTCGATTATGACCCAGGCGCGAGCGAGGTAAATCAGTTGAACCGAATCAAGCTTATGCTTTCGGTAGCAAAAAAACGATTGGAAGAGAATGAAAACAGTTAAACTCTATTTTAATAAGGAGGAGATGCCATGTTAAGCGAGTTTTTCAAAAATGCAGAAGCATCTTCCCCTTCTGCCGCAGTAATAATTTCTGTTGCATTAATGCTTTTTCTTGCCTTTTTGATGACAAGAATTACAAAGCGGCTACGATTGCCAAACGTAACGGCTTATATTGTTACCGGTATAATCATCGGCCCTTATTTCCTTGATATTATACCAAACACAGTTATCGACGGAATGGATTTCCTTTCCGATATCGCTTTGGCTTTCATTTCGTTCAGTACAGGTCAGTTTTTCCGTTTTTCAGCCTTAAAGAAAAACGGGCCAAAGGTGTTTTTGATTACGTTATTTGAGGCATGCTTTGCTTCGGCGGCAATATTTACTCTTTGTTACGGCGTGTTAAAGCTCAATTTAACGTTCTCGATCGTTCTTTCCGCATTAGCGGCGACAACGGCACCGGCATCGACAATGATGACAATACGTCAAACGGGAGCCAAGGGCGATTTTGTCGACACGCTTCTTCAGGTAGTTGCACTTGACAATATCGTCGGGCTGCTTGCTTACAGTGTTGCGATCTCTATCGCATCTGCATCGATCTCGGGCGGCGGGTTCAACGTCGGCGACGTTTTGATCCCCATGGCAACAAACATCGGCGTACTTTTGCTCGGCTGTCTTTTCGGTCTTTTGATGAAGCCGTTGCTTCAAAACAAGCGATCGACCGATAACAGACTGATCATTATGATCGCTTTCCTTTTCGCGTTTTGCGGTATATGCGTTACACTTGATATCTCTCCCCTTTTGGGTTGTATGTCGATGGGAACGGTTTATTTCAATATCACCGAGGACGACAAATTATTTAAGCAGCTTAATTATTTCAATCCACCGATACTTTTACTGTTCTTTGTCAGATCGGGCACCTGCTTTGATCTTAACGCACTTTTCGGGCAATCGTCAACCGTCGGAACCGTTTCGTTGCTTTTGGTCGGCATCGTTTATTTCGTGGCAAGGATCATCAGCAAATACAGCGGTGCGTTTATCGGGTGCTGGATATGCAAAAAGACTAACAAGGTGCGTAATTATCTAGGTCTTGCACTTATTCCGCAAGCAGGTGTCGCAATCGGTCTTGCGGCTTTGGGTGCACGTACACTCGGTGGCGAAGCGGGTGATGCTTTGAACACGATCGTCCTCGCCTCGAGTATACTGTACGAGCTTGTCGGCCCTGTTTGTGCTAAGCTTTCGCTTTATCTTTCCGGATC
>JAFOAB010000056.1 GCA_017382555.1 Clostridia bacterium | reverse complement strand
GCGCTACGTTTACCACATCTGGCGCGACACCTTAATGGAAGACCTAATTAAAAAACTGACAAAATAAAAGAATGCCCCAAAAACGCAAAGCGTTTTTGGGGCATTCTTTTATTTGTAGAAATTACGCAAAAACCATATGGGGACGGCGCCTCGACGTCCAGTTATCAACTAAATCTCTTATCCGCAAAACGCACAACAAGCAGCGACACCGCATAACCGATAACCCCGTACACCGCAAGCAATACGTACTCCATAATTATCTTGAAAAGCTGACTGCGGAGGGCGTTCTTACCTGCGCTTTGCAGGAAGGGCAAGGTGTTCGGTATGAATATAACAAGCATCGAAAGCAGCACAAGTGCAACCGCACACCATACACACGCGTAAATCGCCACGGAGAGGCGGTTTTTTTGCTTTTCACGGCAAATAGCAAGCACGGCAACGCAAACGCCCATAACCAGCACAACGCGCAGAACGGCAAAAATTGCGGTAGTGAGCAACGCCTCCGAATTGGAGCGCATAAGAGTAACGATGGTCTGGGAGTTATATTGAACCGCCGCCACGATGATTGGCAGCATAGAGCTTGCCATAGTCGCGCAAACGAAAAGCACGCACGCAAGCGCAGCAAGAAGCCTCTTGCCGCGGATAACGGTATCGACCATCAGCGCAACACCGACAAACTGCCACACTATCGCAAGCACGGACATAAAATAGTACAGTACATGCGGCAGAACAGTTGAAGAATAACGCACGTTTGTCGTAACTGTCTGCAAAAGCATATTAAGTGCTGTGGAATTAAAAATATTTAAAGCAAATACGGCACAAAACGAGATAATAACGAATGCCGTATATCCGCCCTTACGCGCCGACGTTTTTTTAAGCTCTGTATCCATATGATCTTTCCTTTAACTTTCTTTGAATATGATTTTATCATACAAATGTGAAAAACAAAAGACCTTTTACAAATATTTATCCTTTTCTCCGAATATACTTTCAAGGAAAAAGGAAAGGAGAATAATATGGACAGACCTGCTTTTAAATGCGAGCCTTTAAACGGAGCTACGCTTATGAATTATCTTGAAGAGCTGACGGATGCGTATCCCTTTATCGGCGTTGAATACATTGGTGAAACTATAATGGGCAAGCCGATATGCGCCGTTATATTCGGTGAGGGTGAAAGCGAGTACCTTTACATAAGCGGTCATCACGGCTCTGAATGGATAACGGGGCTTGCGCTGATACGCTTTATTTACGAGCTGTGCGAGGCGCACACAGTCAAAAGAAGGATTCACGGAACAGATACGGAATATCTGTTCCGTGAAAAAAGGCTTGTCATCGTACCGCTGTTTAACGTGGACGGTGCGGAGCTGCAGCAAAACGGAATTGCGGAGAACAATCCGCTGAAGGAGCGCATACTCCGTATGAACGGCGAAAACGGAGACGATTTTACGCATTGGCAGGCAAACGTACGCGGAGTTGATCTCAACCACAACTACAATGCCGGCTGGATGGAGTACAAGCAGATAGAAAAGGAAAACGGAATAGAATGCGGCTGTCCTACAAAATACAGCGGCCCGTGCCCCGAATCCGAGCCGGAGTGCGGCTATCTCTGCTCCTATATTCGTAACCATAACGTGCGGTCACTTATTTCCCTGCACACACAGGGTGAGGAAATATATTACTCCACCCTTTCAAGCTGTCCCATCGGCGCACGCGCAATTGCAAGCCGTATCGCACAAATTACAGGCTACAAAACCAGCGCACCCTCCGGAAGCGCCGCCTACGGCGGACTGATCGATTGGTTTATTTCCGAATACGACCGCCCCGCATTCACCCTTGAATGCGGCAGAGGCACCAATCCACTGCCCCTTTCCGACGAAGCGAAGATTTATTTCAAATTAAGGAAGCTGCTGTTTACATTCCCGTTAATGGTGTGACCGCTCGCGTTGCAAATTCCCCGAATTTGCAACGTATCGCAGCCGCACGAAGCGTGGCTATATCGCATTTTACTGAACGTAAAATATATCGCGCCGTGCAAGCACGGCATATCGCTATTTTGCTTGCAAGAGCGTTATTTCCTCGTAGGGGCGATTCACGAATCGTCCTAACTGATAAAGCAAGCATTTTATAAACAAAAAGAGGCTGTCTCAAATTCTCATTTGAGACAGCCTATCTTTTTTTAATTACTCAGCGTCGGTAGCGGGAGCTTCCTCTGCGGGAGCCTCTGCCTTTGCGGAAGCCTTCTTAGCGGGCTTCTCTTCTACCTTTGCGGGCTCCTCGAAGAGGCGGAGCAGAGCCATCTCTGCAGCATCTCCACGACGGAATCCGAGCTTATACATCTGAGTGTAACCACCGTTACGGTCGCTGTACTTGGGAGCGATCTCAGTGAAGAGCTTGGTTACAACCTCTTCCTTGGTGATGAACGCAAGTGCAGCACGACGGCTTGCAAGGGTGTCCTTCTTGCCGAGGGTGATCATCTTCTCAGCGAGAGGAGCAATTTCCTTTGCTCTTGTAAGAGTGGTTTCTATCTTTCCTTTCTCAAGCAGAAGAGTAACCATACCTCTGAGCATAGCCATTCTATGGTCAGTCTTTCTGCCGAGTTTCCTCGTACCGGGCATTTATGTGTCCCTCCTAAATGTTATGATTGATGGTGCTTACTCTTCTTCGCGCTTCAGATCGAGGCCGAGAGAGTGAAGCTTCTGGATAACTTCCTCCAGAGATTTCTTTCCGAGGTTACGGACCTTTATCATATCCTCCTCGGTACGGTTAGTAAGATCCTCGACGGTATCAATGCCGGCGCGCTTCAAGCAGTTGAAGCTTCTTACCGACATGTCAAGCTCCTCGATGGTCATCTCAAGGACTTTTTCCTTCTTGGTTTCCTCGCGTTCAACCATTATCTCGGTGTCCTTTGCTGTATCGGACATATCGACAAACAGGTTGAGATGCTCATTGAGTATCTTGGCGCCGAGAGATACCGCTTCTTTAGCGGTGATCGTCCCGTTAGTGTTTACGGTGATGGTAAGCTTATCGTAGTCGGTGATGTTACCAACGCGGGTATTCTCTACCTCGTAGCTTACGCTGTAAACAGGTGTGTAGATGGAATCGGTAAAGATAAGGCCAATCGGAAGTCCGCTGCCGCTCTGAGCGTTTGCAGCAAGATAGTTCTGCTTGTTCTTATCGTTGGATACGTATCCTCT